>DASRSQ010000252.1:0-5504 GCA_035656475.1 Gemmataceae bacterium
ATAGGCGGCGGGGCCTTCGTTTCCACCAGGACTGGCGGCGGCGCTTGCTGCACCGGTGGTTCGTTGTCGTCGTGAACTTCGAAGACGGTCCGGCAGATCGCATTTGGGCAACGCATCCGCTTGCCACGCATGCCTGCGTCCAATTGATACTTGCTCTGACATCGTGGGCACGTGACCGACAGACGCATTTCGGCATCTCAAAAACGGATACGCATTCCGCTGCGCATCCCTACATTTTACTGTGTTGAAGGATATTAAGGGAGCTACCCATGAATCTCTACGAAAAATACCAGCAAGGCTTGAAATATCACGACTTCCTTGCCAGGCATGGTACATCGATGCATCAGGGAAATTGGCAGAAGGTCCATGAGCAGATCGCGCTGACGCCGGCGCAGAAGGCGCTCCTGCAATCATTTACGCGTTCGATGCCGGTGCTGTGCCTGGCCGGTGCTTGGTGCGGCGACTGCGTCAATCAATGTCCGATCTTCGCCCACTTCGAGGCGGCCACGCCGACGATTCAGATGCGCTATATCGATCGCGATGTCCATGCCGACGCCCAGGCGGCGCTGCAGATCTGCGGCGGCAACCGTGTCCCGGTGCTCGTCTTCTTCAGCGAGGACGGCTTCGAGGCGGCCCGCTGCGGCGACCGCACGATTTCGAAATATCGCGCCATGATGCGCGATCAGGCCGGCCCGTCGTGTCCCACCGGCATCACCGTCGGCAAGGACCCGCTCCTCGTCCAGGTCACGCAGGATTGGCTCCAAGAATTCGAACGCGTCCAATGGATGCTGCGTCTATCGCAACGGTTGCGAAACCTTCACAACGATTGATTGAGCCCGCCCGCCTCTACGAGGCGGGGCTAAACGGCGACAAGGATCACTATCATGCGTCGTCACCTGTTTGCGCTAATTGCATTTGTCGCACTGCCGGCGTTAGTGTTCGCGCAGGACGTGCCGAAGTACCCGGCGCCCGCTGAAGTTCGCGCGTCATTCAAGAAGCTGCTCGATCGACCCAAGGTCGCGCTCGATGCGAAGGTTACCGCGACCAAATCGCTTGGCGATGGCCTGGTCCTCGAAACGCTCAGCTTTGCGACCGAGAAGAATGCCGATGGCTCGATCGAATGCGTTCCCACCATCTTGCTGCGGCCCGAGAAGGTCAGCGGCCGAATGCCCGCCGTCATCGTCCTGCACGGGACCGGCGGCAACAAGGACAGCCAGCTCGGCTTCATGAAGGAGCTCGCCAAGCGCAAGATCATCGGCATCGCCATCGACGCCCGCTATCACGGCGGCCGGGCCGGCATCGGCTATCAAAAAGCCATCACCAAAGCCTGGCAAACCAAGGCGGGCGAGCCGATGGAGCATCCGTTCTACTATGACACCGTCTGGGACCTCTGGAAGCTCGTCGATTATCTCGAAACACGCGACGACATCGACGCCAAGAATCTCGGCATGATCGGCTTCAGCATGGGCGGCATCCAGACTTACCTCGCTGCGTCGGTCGATGAGCGGGTCAAGGTGTCCGTGCCGGCGATCGCGGTGCAGAGTTTTCGCTGGAGCCTGGACAACGATCGCTGGCAGGGACGCGCCAACACGATCCGGGCGGCCCACGCGCAGGCGGCAAAGGACCTCGGCGAGCCAATGGTCAATCAGAAAGTCTGTCGCGCGTTGTGGAACAAGATTGTGCCGGGGATCACCGACGAGTTCGACTGCCCGAGTATGCTGCGTCTGTGCGCGGGTCGGCCGCTGCTGATTCTGAGCGGCACGATGGACGGGAATTGTCCGTATGAAGGTGCGAAGATCGCGATCGCGTCTGTCGAGCGCGCGTACAAGGATGCCAAGGCATCGGATCGCCTCAGCGTCATGATCGAGCCGGTCGGGCATACGGTGACCGCGAAGCAGCGGACTGCGGCGCTCGACTGGTTCGAGAGGTGGCTGAAATAACGCAGAGAATCGCGAATCAATGGTCGGATAAATCGAAATACAAATGCGAACGGAACACTAATCGAACACTAATCGGCACTAATCCAGTGCCGCCACCGAAATTCGATGAGTGTGAATTCGTGTTCGATTAGTGTTCCGTTTGCATTTGAATCCGAATTCGTCGGTGGTCTCTGCCCCTCTGTGACTCGACGGTCCAGTTCGGCTCGAGGATAATTTCGTGGCATCCCCCTTCGATCTGCGCTGGCGTCTGTTCGGCATCAGCTTTTGCATCCAGCCGTCGTTCTGGCTTATGAACGCGCTGTGGGGTTACATGCTCAGCGGTGCCGTGCGCGGCGACAACGCGGGGGGACTCAACCTCGGCATGCCGGGCTGGGCAAGCCTGATCTTCATTTTGCTTTGGATCGCGTGTGCCCTCGTCTCCGTCATGGTGCATGAGCTGGGACACGTCATCATGGGACGCATCTTCGGACAGCCGGGCAACATCACGCTCGGCGGTCTCGGCGGGCAGGCGGTCGGCGATTATGGCGATATCAAGCCGTGGAAGCGCATCCTCGTCATCTTCGCGGGGCCAGGCGCCGGCTTCCTCTTCATGGCACTCCTCATCGGCCTCGACTCGCGACCGTGGGACGAGGCGATGGATTGGCTCAACTGGCCTAGCCTGGTCATCCGTGGCGGCCTGATCGCGCGACTCGACCCCGCCTTCACCCTACGCGCCAACGGCGTCTACATCATCGTCATGGCCCTGCTCATCATGATGAACCTGATCTGGAATATCATCAACCTCTTCCCGATCATTCCCATGGACGGCGGCATGATCCTGCGCGAAGTCGCCTGCATCGTCTCGCCCACTGGCGGCGTCAAGTTCGCGTACGCCGTCTCGTTCCTGCTGGCCGGCATCATCACCGTTTACCACATCGTCGTGTTGCTGCAACAGTACCGCTACATCACCCTGCCGTTCCGGCTGTGGTCGTTCGCGTTTCCCTGGATCACGCTGATCATGTTTGCGATCATGACGTGGCGCAATTTCTCGGCTCTGCGTGAGGCAACCATGCAGCAGCGCCGCTCGCATTACGCCGAGTACGATGATTGATCACCTTCGTGGATCAAGAGTCGCGATCTTGGGCAGGTCGCCTGGCACACGCGCATCGCGCCGGCGCTCGCGAACATAGTCGTGACAGCGCACGCAGCTCAGCGTCACCTCGACATAGGCCAGAGCGGCGCCGTCAATGTTCTTCTCCTTCGCTTTCTTGACGAGGTTCTCGGTCCGCGCAACGAAGTCAGCGCTGTGGCGTTCGTACAGCGGCGAGCGGATCAGTTGCCAGGTTTCTGATTTTGCCAGCTTGATCAAATCGTCGCCTCCCGTTTGGATCTTCTTGAAGTCGGCGATAACGACGCCGTCCAGCACGAGATGAGCGCTCTTGAGTTTCTTCTGCATCATGGCCGCAAGGATTTCATCTCGGTCCTGCTTGTTCTGGCCGGATGCCTGGAAGGGAATCGTTGCCAAGAATCCCGCGGCGATCAGGTACACGAATTGTCTCATGCGATCTCCAAAAAAAAAAGGGAATGAAGTCAGCACGTTTGCAAACAATCGCGCCCGGAGTCAGCGACGGGGGCGTGGAGCTCTGATCCGTCGACGACGCCGATGCGAAAAGAGGTGTTCCCTACCGTGACCAGGTCGCCGTCCTCCAGGGCGACTTCGGACCCGCTGAGAATCCGCCTGCCATTGAGGTAGGTGCCGTTGCGGCTTGCCAGATCGCGGAGCACGATGCGCGGCGGGTCGAATTCAAGCTGACAATGTTGACGCGAGATCAGCAGGTCGTTGCAGTCCCCGGTGAAGCAAATCGCACAATCTTCGCGTCGTCCTACCGTGTAGATGGCAGGCGCCGTAAGGAGTAAACAGTGATTACGGTGGGGCCCCGTAAGCACGCGAATTTCAATCGCGCTCATTAGTTCCCTCCTTTCGCCACGCAAGCTGGAATGGCTATTAGGAGCGAACCAAGCAAAGGCCGTACCAAGCGGTCGCGCCACGAAAGGGGGCAAAACGCGGGATCTTTGTTGGTCGAATGTGCGGAACGGAACCAGATTCGCCGAGATCGCACAGAGTGGAGGTTACTTCGCGAACTCAAACATTGCCGACGAGGACGAATAACTCTTATCGATAGCCTGACCCGGAAGCCAAACGCGCACGGTTGCCGAGTACGCTCCTACCGGCAGCACTTCCCACATGGACGCGAACTTCGTTAACTCAAACGTAACCACTTCTCCTGGCTTCAACGTCAAATAGTCCGCATCCGAGGTCGGGCCCGGATCGGAAATCGCACGCGGCACCGACACTGGTTTGCCGTTCTGCGTCACTTCGAGATCGTAATATGCGTCTTGTAGGTCGCCGCGAAGCTTGAGAACCTTTTCCGCTTCCTTGCCGGTGTTCTTGAGCTTGAGACGAAAGGAAGGTACGGTCCCCTGCGGAAACGACTTCTTCGTCGCTTCCAACTCGGCGACCATCGAACGTTTCGGCGCGGGGCGGTCCTGTGCGTTGGCATTCATAGAAACTTGTGTCCACTCATCACAAGCCCGACGCGTAAGCGAGGAATCCTTGCAATGACTCCCTCGCTCACGCGTCGGGCTAGTGCACACAATTAGCGTAGACAAGGCAGGTGGCAGAGATGCGAGCGCGGCGAACAGAATGAAACGGGTCATGTTGCCTCCATCCATGGAAAGCCGCAGCACAGGTCGAGGGCGCGCCTCGACCCGCTGCGATTGCCTGACGATTACTTCACCGTCTCGAGCTTGTCTTCGGGGAACGTCGTCACGACGAGTCCCTTGAAGTGGATCTCTTGCTCAACGTTGTTCGAGTGCAACTGCAACGCGATCGGGCCTTCACCGACCAGCTTCGGCATCGGATCGCTCCAGTCGAGCACCGCCTTGCCGTTGACGGCGAGCTTGATGCGATGGCCAATCGCCAGGATTTCCATGTCGTTCCAGTCGTGCTGCTTGCCCGCTGCCTTTTCGGCGGCGAGTTGCTTGCCATCGACCGCCAGGCCGTTCCGGCGATAGAGGTCATACAGGCCCCAGCCCGACGGGAACATCACGAGATGTCCCTGGTAGGTGTACTCCGCCTTCTCCTTCACGGGATCCTTGACCTTCGGCACAAACTGCTTGCCCCAGATCGCGACGCCGGAGTGCATCTCCGACTTGACCAGCTTGGCGCTGAAGACGAGGCGGAAGTCGGTGAACTTCCGCTTGGTGAAAAGGTACGTCGACACGGACAGCGGCTTCGTGTTGTGGGCGACGATGACGCCGTCCTTGACCGACCAGAGATCCTTGTAGCCTTCCCAGCCTTCGAGGTCCTTGCCATTGAAGAGCTTGATGGTCTCCGATTTCTTCTTGTCGCCGGAGACGCCGACGCCTGGCAGTGCAACGACGATGGCGGCAGCCAGACACAGACTGCCGATGATCCAACCTTTCATGCGATTTCTCCCGAATGTTACAGTTTTGGCGATAACCGATTTGCGAAGCTAACAGGTCAGATGCAGAGACGCAAACGAAATCGCGAGAACACCTCGG
>DASRSQ010000253.1:0-16486 GCA_035656475.1 Gemmataceae bacterium
AGCGGTCCTGGCTGGCTCGCTCGAATTGCGGCACGTTGAACACCGGATGATTGGGCCGCGGCAGACCGTTGAGAAACAGCATCCCGAGCAGCGCGGCGAAACCCGACACCAGTACCATCACCTCGAACGCGATCGGCACGAACACCGGCCAGCTATTGGCAGGGCGTCCGCCGACGTTGAACGGATAGTCGACCGCCATCGTGTAATACTGCATGAAGAAGCCGACGCATGCCCCGACGATCGCCGCGATCAGCACCACCGACGGCACGCGCGTGCGCGGCAAACCCACCTCCGCCGCCAGTCCCTCGACGGTGTACGGCGTGTACGCATCCATCTCCGTGTAGCCCGCCGCGCGCGCTCGCCGGGCCGCTTTCAGCACCTGTTGCGGCGTCTCGAACTCCGCCATCAGTCCGAAGATCCCCGTCATCGCCCCTCCTCGTGCGCGTGCGTTCCAGGCAACAACCCGCGCATCTCCGAAATCGAAATCACCGGCAACAGACGGATGAACAGCAGGAACAACGTGAAGAACACGCCGATGGACCCGAAAAACGTCAGGAAGTCCCAGATCGTCGGTTGAAAGATGCCCCACGATGACGGCAGATAGTCTCGGCTCAAGCTGCTGCAAATGATCATGTAGCGCTCGAACCACATGCCGATGAGCACCAGGAACGACACGCCGAACAGCATCGGTTGATTGCGCCGCACGCAGCGCGACCACAGCACCTGCGGTGCGATGGTGTTGCAGAACACGATGATCCACGTGAACACCGCATACTGGTCGAAGCCGATCAGGCGATTGAGGTACAACGACGCCTCGGCTTCTTCGCCGCCGTACCACGCGATGAATTGCTCGCTGAAATAGCCGTAGGAGGTCAGCCAGCTTGTCGCGAGCAGGATCTTGCCCATCACTTCGAGATGATTGGTCGTGATGAAATCCTGGAGGCCGTAAAAGTACCGCAGCGGGATCGCCAGCATTAGCACCATCGCGAAACCCGAGAAAATTGCCCCGGCAACGAAGTACGGAGGGAACACTGTCTCATGCCAGCCCGGCATGAGCGAAATCGCGAAATCGGAGCTGACCACCGAATGCACCGATACGACCAGCGGCGTCGCCAATCCCGCAAGGAGCAGATACGCCGCCTCGAAGCGCTCCCAGTGGCGGGCCGAGTTGCGCCAGCCCATCGCGAGGATGCCGTAGCAGACCCGGCCCAGACGCGACTGAGCGCGATCGCGCAGTGTGGCCATGTCCGGAATCATGCCCATGTACCAGAACAGCAGCGAGATCGTGAAATAGGTGCTGACCGCGAACACGTCCCACACCAGCGCGCTGCGAAACTGCGGCCACAAGGACATCGTGTTCGGGTAAGGCAACAGCCAGTAGAAGAACCACGGCCGTCCCAGGTGCAGTAGCGGGAACAGGCCCGCACACATGACGGCGAAAATGGTCATCGCCTCCGCCAGCCGATTGATCGATGTGCGCCATTTCTGGTGCAGCAACAACAGGATCGCGGAAATCAGCGTCCCCGCGTGGCCGATGCCGATCCACCAGACGAAGCTGGTGATCGCGAAACCCCAGGCAACTGGGATGTCGATGCCCCAGATGCCGACGCCTTCCCAGAGCAGGTACGCCACGACAACGAGGAAAACTAACGTCAAGACCTGCGCGAAGCCGAAGCCGCCCAGCCACCCCTTCCCTGTCGGCCGTGCGAGCACGATGGCACTGATCTTGTCGGTCACCGACTTGAAGCTGTGCCCCGGCGGCACATAGGGAGATGTTTCTACATCGCTCGACGGCACCGGTTCGCTGGCGGTTTGCGGAGGATCAGGCGGCATGCCGGTGTTCCTTTCCGACGCGATGTTGTGTTCGGGAGGGCGAGGCTCCCGCCGAGCCTGACCCCGCAGGGAACTTGCCGTGCGACCCGATGATCCGATGCACTCGGCTCGGCAGGAGCCTCGCCCTCCCGGTGTTCCACATGCGAATTCGCATTACCGTCCCTCCAGTGCGGGATTGGGATTGCGCAGTGCCGCCAGGTAGGTCGTCCGCGGCTGAGTGTTGAACTCCTCCAGCAAGCCGTAGTGCAACGGCGACTGCTTCCCGCTCGCGACCTTGCTGTCGCGATCGTTCATGTTGCCAAAAATGATCGCCTGGGCCGGGCACGCCGCCTGGCACGCGGTCAGAACCTCGCCGTCGAAGATGTCGCGTCCCTCGAGCTGCGAATGGATCTCGGCATGGCGGATGCGCTGCACGCAATAGCTGCACTTCTCCATGACGCCGCGCGAACGGACCGTGACGTCCGGGTTATACTGCTGGCGGACGCTCTCGGTCCGATAGTCGCTGAAGGCGAAGAAGTTGAAGCGGCGCACCTTGTACGGACAGTTGTTGGAGCAGAAGCGCGTGCCGACGCAGCGTTGGTAGACCATGTCGTTGAGCCCCTCGGCACTGTGCACGGTCGCCTCGACAGGGCAGACATATTCGCACGGCGCGTTCTCGCAATGCATGCACGGCACCGGCTGGAAGTGGAACTCGATCGGCCGGTCGGCGGTTCCGGCTACGTAGCGATCGACGCGCAACCAGTGCATCTCGCGCCCGGCGGCGACCTGCTGCTTGCCCACGACGGGAATGTTGTTCTCGGCCTGACACGCGAGGACGCACGCCTTGCAGCCGGTGCACGCCGTCAGGTCGATGACCATGCCCCATTTGTGCCCGTCATACGGGTGCGGCTCGTAAATGGTCAGCGGCACACGGGCGCCGCCCGCTTCCTCGCGCCCGCGAACCGTAGCGAACCGAGGATGCTCGCGATATTCGGTCAAGCTGGCCGCGCGCACGACCTCGCGATTCTCCATCGAATGATGTTGCTGCGTGCAGGCGACAACCTGCGTGGCGCCGGTGACGTTAACTTGCAAGCCGGAGGCGGACCAAAAATGATCGGAGGTCCGCAGCGTGTAGGCGTTGACGCCGACGCGCGTTCCTGCGCGTCCGCCGATGCGGCCGGCCCAGGCCCGGCCGTAACCGAGATGCAGCGAGATGCAGCCGTCGGCATGGCCAGGCATGATCCAGGCCGGGACCTGGACGCTGCGATCGCCGAGCCGAAGCGTGACGATTTGCTGGTGATAGCCGCCATGTTCGCCGCCGTGCGTATAGCCGCCCAGGCGGATGCCGAGCTGGCGCGCCGTTGCCGGACTCATCAGGGCGACGTTTTCCCAGGTGATCTCGGTGAGCGGCTTGGGCAATTCCTGCAGCCAGCCATTGTTGGCGAAGCGGCCGTCGTGAATCGTCGGATCGGGCAGGAGGATCAATTCGAGTCCGTCCGACGTGCGCCGCGGCGCTTGCGGACCGGCCGTCAGCGTGCGCCGCGCGGATTCGCTGAGGGCCATGTTTTGCGGCGCCAGCGCCGTGCCAGCCATGACGCCGTCGTGCAGCGTCGTTTGCCAGAACGTCTCGAAGCCGCTGGCCGATCGCTGTGCCTGCCAGTGCGCTTGCACGATCAGGCGTCCTGGCCGCTGGCGCCAGGTGCGTTCCGTGCCGACGGGAGTCAATGCGTCGAGCACCTCGTGCGCGGAGCGACCGGCGTACAGCGGCTCGATCAACGGCTGCACGATCGTGACCGTGCCGTCGTAAGCGCGCGTGTCGCTCCACGCTTCGAGGTAATGCGTTTCGGGCAGATGCCAGTGACATTGCCGTGCCGTCTCGTCCTGGTGCATGCCGAGATGGACGCGCAGCCCGACTTTTTGCATGGCGTCGGTGAAGCGAAAATCGGCCGGCGCGGTGAAGACCGGATTGCTGCCCAGGATCAGCAACACGTCCACCTGCCTCGCGTCCATGTCGTGCGCAAGGCGGCGCAGCGATTCGATGCGTTCGACGACCGGCTCCTCAGGCGCGCGACCCGAGCCATCCTGGACCGCTGGCTGCGCCTCGATCGGCTCTGTGTAGTGCACGCTCTGGCCCACGTTGCCAAGCTGGCGATTGATGGCATGAGCGAGCAGATGCACGATCGGCGGCTGCCGATCTCCCGCCACGATCAGCGTCTTGCCGGCGGGACGCGCCCGCAAATCGTCGGCAACGACACGCACCCATTGAGCCAGCCGTTCGGGCGCCTCCGGCCGGGGCACCTGCAGCTCCGCGGCCAGCGCCCAGGCGATTGCTTCGATCTCGTATGGCTTGACGGCGAGCCGATGATCGGCCTTGGCGCCGGTGGTCGTCACCGCGGTCTCGACGACGTACAGCCGATTCATGTTCGCGGTGTTTGCCTGGGCCGGCGTGGTGCGCACGCGGCGGCGCGACATGAAGTCGGCGACATGCCGTAGTTTGCCCGGGCCGCACGTCAAAAAATCCGCATCGAGCGAGACAACGACATCAGCCTTGGTGAAGTCGTAGCGCGTGCAGACCGGCCGGCCGAACGCGAGGACGGCGCCGCGATAGACATTGTCGCGCGCCAGCGGCTCGTATTGATGCCATTGAGCGCGCGGAAGCGTCTGAAGGAACGCGCGCATCTGCGCGATCTGCGTCGGCGACACCAGCGTCTCGGTCAGGACGCGCAACCCCGCGCCCTGCCGGCGATGTTGCTGCGTGAGCGCCTCGCGCATCGCCGTGAACGCCTGGTCCCAGGTACGCGTCTGGCCAAGATGCGTCACGGTCTGCGAACGATCTGGGTCGTAGAGATCGAGAATGGATGCTTGATGAAAGAGATCCGTCGCGCCGAGGCTGGCGGGATGCTCCGAGTTGCCTTCGATCTTGGTCGGGCGCCCCATGTGGCTCTCGACCAGCAGGCCGACGCCGGCGCCGCCGAGCGTCATCGCCGTCGCGAAGAACATCGGCTCTCCGGGCACGACCTGCTCCGGCGCCTGCACGTAGGGCACGACGTCGCGCGACGGCGCCGGCCGGACGGAACAGCCCCCCAGTCCGGCCAGCGCCAGCGATGCTCCCATCAAGGTCAAGAATTGCCGACGGCTGATTGGGCTCGCCAGCGCCGGCGCCTGCTCGGGGAACTCGCGCAGCATGACCTCGCGAAAGGTCTCGCTGTCAGCAAGCTCGTCGAGCGTGCGCCAGTATTTCTTTCCCGTCGCCCGGTCGAGACGGTCCCAGAGAGCTTCGACGTCGGGGGCCAGGTTCTTGCGTGGATTCATCGATGGCACACCGTGCACGAGGTCAGAAAACGCGTGTCCCGAATCTGATATTGCTTCGCCAGTTCGGCGCCGCGCTCGTCTTGATCGGACGGCCGTTGCCATTTGACGTTGAAAATCTCGCTCTGCGGTCGAAGGTTCGGGCCAGGATTGCGATGGCAATCGAGGCACCACTCCATGAGCACGGACGGCTTCTGATACATCAGCGGCATCTCATCGATCCGGCCGTGGCAGGTGGTGCAGCCGACGCCCTTGTGGATATGAATGCTGTGATTGAAGTAGACGAAGCCGGGCAGGTTGTAGACGCGTTTCCAGTGCAGCGATTTTCCTTCCTGATAGCTCGCCCGCACCGGTTCGAGCATGTCGCTGCCGACCCACATTTGCGAATGGCAGTTCATGCAGGTCTTGGTCGGCGGCATGCCGGCATACGAGGAGTTTTCTACGGTCGTGTGGCAATATCGGCAGTCGATGCCGAGGTCGCCGACGTGATGTTGATGGCTGAAGGGGACCGGTTGCACGCGCACTTCGCCGCTGCCGGTGCCATAGGAAGATCGGGCATAGACGAGGCAAACCCACACCGCGAATGCGCCGAGGAGCGGGCCGCTCAGCAGGCTGAGTTTGGCGATCGTGTTGCTTCGGGGCAGAAATATTTGAGCCATTGACGCCTCGACTCCGAGGTCAAACGACACCGTACCTGCCGGCCTGACTGCTACCTCCGCTCACGTTGGGCATATTGCGATTTGAAATCGTTAAGCAAGTCTCGTACCGCGCCCATGCCGCGCAAGTTCAAGCGAATCCTTCGCCATTCTCGTTCGCGGCATTCCTGTTGCGCAGCGCGCTTCACAGTCGGTGGGCATGCCCATGCCCGTTCGATGGCTTTCTGACTGGAAGGTCGGCCCTAAAAACAATCCATTCCATAAGCCAGACGCGTCAGCGACATTGCAGCTACTTGCTTTCCTGAAGTGTCACACGCACGTCCTGATCCTTGCCTTCCCGATGAATCGATAGCGTGACAGCGTCGCCGACCTCGTGTTTCTCGATCGCGGCGACAAGCTGATTGGAATTGTCGATTGCCTTGCCATCGATGCCCGTGATGACGTCGCCGAGCTTGAGTTGTCCATCATCGTTGCGCGAGGTGCCATGCAGCCCGGCCTTGGTGGCGGCGCTGTCCGGGACCACCGTAATGATCAGGGCTCCGTGTTCGACGCCGAGCTTGCGCGCGACATCGGTGGCGGCCAGCATCACGCCGAGGCGTGGGCGGACCACCTTGCCGTGGCGAATCAATTCGGGGACGACGCTGTTGATCTCGTCCACGGGGACCGCGAAACCAATGCCCGCAAAGGCGCCGGACGGGCTGGCGATGGCCGTGTTCATCCCGATCAGGCGACCCGCGCTGTCCAGCAGCGGACCGCCCGAATTGCCCGGATTGATCGCGGCGCTCGTCTGAATCACGCCTTCGATCGTGCGATTGTTCGACGACTCGATGGTTCGATCCAGGGCGCTGACGATTCCCATGGTCATGGTCTTGTCGAGGCCGAACGGATCGCCGAGCGCGTAGGTGACCTGGCCGACGCGCAAATCGTGCGAGCTGCCGATCGGTATCGGTACGAGCTTGCTCTTGGGAGCATTGATCAGCACGACGGCAATGTCCTGGTCCGGGTGGGCCCAGATTTGTTGCGCTTCGTATGTCGAACCATCTGAAAGCGTAACCTTGGCTGTGTCGGCGTGGTCCACCACGTGATAGTTGGTGACAATGTGGCCGTTCTTGTCCCACATGAAGCCCGAGCCCACGCCCTTGGGCACGGACTGAACGTTGAGATTGAAAAGGTTGCGGAGGTTCGTCGCGGTGGCGACTTGCACGACCGACGGCGCGGAGTTCTTGTAGATCTCTATGTTGGCCTCTTCGAAATCCGACAGCTTGCCGCGAGCCACGACCGTGCGCGGTTTGGCGTTGGGACTCAGATGTTCTTGCGGATTCAAGAAAGAGGCTTCGGGCCAAAGCCACCAGAGGGCAACGCTGCCCCCAATGGCGAGCAGGAAGACGACCAGCAGAAACACGCATCCGGCCAGCGGAGTGGCGGTGCTTGAGCGTTCCTCGAGATTCTTCAGGTTCGTCGGCATCGTTGCATCTCCGCAGGCGAATCACGTGACATCAGTGATGGGCCAGGTGTTCGTGCTCGGCGATTTCCTCGACCGGCGGGTGATAACGCGGTCGATCGTGGCTGCCGTCCTCAAGCTCGAGTTTGATGTTGAGCAGGTGGAGCATGTCCTTGAGCGTGATTAGGCCGACGAGCGTATCGCCATCGACGACGAACAGCCGGCTCGATCCGGTGCGTTGCATCTTGCCGAGGGCAGCCATCGCGTCCGCCGACACGGGGATGGTCATGGCATCGAGGTCGTGCGACATCGTTTCGCCGACCGTGTGCTGGCTCCATTCATGCCGCGGCACCTGGCTGAGCACCTGCGTGGTGATGATGCCTTCGAGATGGCCGTCAGTGACGACGGGAAAGCTGCGATGGTGATAGCGATAGACGAAATCTTCCACCCAGTGTTGCAGGTCAATGGTCGGGGGCACGCTGATGGGGTGCTCGTTGACAAAGCGGCGTACCGGTTCGCCTTCGAGGGCCTGGCGCACGATGACTTGTTGGTAGCCGCCCTGGGCGGCGCTGTTGAGGAAAAGGCCGATCAGCCCCATCCAAATGCCGCCGAGCCATTGTCCCTGAAAGATCTGTAGGCCGCCAAGAATAATAAGCAGCCAGGCGAAGCCCTGTCCGGCCAGCGAGGCCCAGTAGGTCGCGCTACGCAGATTGCCGCTGATGCCCCAGAGAATCGAGCGGAGAACGCGGCCCCCGTCGAGCGGAAATGCGGGAATGAGATTGAAGATCAGGACCATGGCATTGATGGCGGCAAGGTAGCCGAGCATCGCGATGATCGGCGCAGGCCAGGCGAGGCGGACGCCGAGGACGGCGAGGATGCCGAAGGCGAGTCCGAGGACGACGCTGACGGCGGGGCCGGCGATGGCCATGAGGAATTCGGTGGCAGCCGACGGAGGTTCGCCGCCGAGTTCGGCGACGCCGCCGAACAGGAAGAGCGTGATGCCGCGAATCGGCATGCCGCGCGATTTGGCGACGATGGCATGCCCGAGCTCGTGCAGCAGGATGCAGACGAAGAACGCGATGGCGGTGGCCAGTCCCATCAGCCAGTACTGGTACGCTGCCAGCTCCTGATCCATGGCGGGAAAATATTCGTGCAAGATGAACGGAAAACCGCTGGCGAAGCTGAAGGTCAAGAGAGCGAGGATGATGAGCCAGCTCAAGTCGACGGAGATCGGAATGCCGGCCAGTCGAAGCAATCGCCATTTCGCACCGAACATGAATCACCTCCGCATTCCGATGACAGAAACGGCGCCGGAGAAGCCGGCGCCGGAGATCCGCGGCTGGCTTCATGGCCGATTCAAGGAAGTGCCGCCAGTCGATTCGAAGGGGGGGAAGTGAAATTCGAAGGACGAGCGCAGGTTCAGCGCGCGCAACAGATTCTCGCGCTCCTGCGCCGGCAGGTCGTTCTCCGACTCGATGGCTTTGCGAATTTCTTCGCGCGTTCCGTTGTAGACCTTCGTGTCTTTCTTGCCGTCCTTGTTGCGATAATCGACCTCGGCGCGCCAGTGCTTGGCGTCGGTGCGCGTCAGCTTGATGCTGTCGAACATGTTCCAGGCGGAATCGTTCGACTTCGCCTCAAAGTCTTCGAACATCCTTTGAAAGCGTTCGTCCGGGAAGAAGTGGAACACACGCGGCTGATGGGGTTGCATGTGATGCTCGGCAGCGTCGAGCGTGACCTTGCACGACATCACCTTCCCGCCCCGCAGGTAGCCAAGGGACACCTGTTGACCGGGTTTGTCATGGCGGATCATTTTTACGAGCTGAGCGGGAGAGTTGATTTTCTGTTCGTCGACTGTGAGCAAAATGTCGTGAGGCTGCAAACCGGCCTTGGCGGCGGGAGAATCCTTTGCGACCTGTTCGACCATCACGCCCTGCCCCTTGGCGAGCACGCCGGTCAGTTGACTGTAAAGGGCGGGCGGCACCGCTTCGACGCCGAGCCCGAGATGCCCCTCTTTGCTCGTCCCCGTTTTCTCACCGGCCTGTGCCGCTGAAATTCCCGCGAGGCCCAGGGCGATCACCAGCGCGAACACTCTCGTCATGGCATGCTCCTTGTCAACAATCTCCTCGGACGAATGATTGGTTCGGTTGTGGCGCGAAAGGACGCGGCGCTCGTCACCAGCCGCCGAACGTCAGCGCCTGCCAGCCCAGGGCGGCGATAACGCAGCAAAAGGCGAGTGCGGCTGCGCTCAAAATCACGCCGGCGATGGCAAATCGGAAATCGAGCGACCGGCGGCGTGCTGCCATCCAGTCGACAAATCCAAACAAAATGCCCGCGATGCTCAGGACGATTCCCATCGGGACCCACCAGAAAAAGACGGCTCCCAGAATGCCCAGTCCGATGGATGCATAGCTCAGCCAGCGGATATCCGATTGGGTGCGATTGATATCATTCATCTCTCCCCCTCCTTTTCGATTTTCAGTTGCGATGACCGGCGCCGGTAACCGGCGTCCAGGATGGCGGATCGCTGGCGGGAAACGACTCCAGCGAGGCTTCCTGCACTTTGTCCAGCGTGGGCTTACCTTCTTCAAGCCAGGGCAATGCCTGGCTCGCATCGCGGCGATCGAAGTAGCGAATGTCGGCGCTGGTGAATGGCTTGCAAAAGACGGTCATCCCCTCTTGCCACTTGTTCTCGCCCACCATGGCAATGCGCTCGATATCCCGGAAGTGCCCGAAGTCGAACTTGACGTCCTCCCACAGCGCACTCGCGGTCCAGCCGGTGAAGTCATGCATGTCAAACAGCAGGCGGATCTTGCCGAACTGCCGAATTCTTCGTTCGACGATGGGCGTGAAGACGTCGTAATCCCTCGCCGTCAGTTTGCCGCTCACGCGGAGTTCAAGGATTCTACCGTCTTGATGTTCCAGCAATTGAATAGCCATCGGATCCTCCTTTTGGGTCAGGCCGTGGGAAGGAACTCGGGTTCCTCCGGCAGGGCGGGCTCGGCGGGCAGGGGCTCGGCGACCGCTGCCACGGCGCGGGTTTCCTCCACGGCTTCGCCGCGGTCCAGGAAGCGAGCCACAACGACGGTTACGTTGTCCGGTCCGCCAAGGTGATTGACTTTATCCACGAGCATGCGGCAGGTTTCCTCGGCGGATTGCTTGCCGTTCACGATTCGCAAGATTTCGTCATCATGCAGGCACTTGGTGAGACCGTCGGTGCACAGCAGCAAGGCATCGCCGATGTTGAGGACGGCCTTGTAGACGTCCGGACTGAGCTCCGGGGCGCCGCCTCCGAGATAATCCCAGAGGACATGGCTCCAGCGCGAGCTCGAAGCCTCGGCAGGTGTGATCTCGCCACGCTCCAGCATCTGCTGGGCCTCGGTTTGATCTTCGGTGATTTGCTCCAGCCTGCCGTGCCGAACGAGATAGCAGCGGCACGCGCCGACGTGGACCACGTAAAGGCGCGGCCAGAGGATGAAAGACATCGTCAGGGTCGCCCCCATGCCGAAGCTTTCGGTGCTCCCCGAGGACATCATTTCGATCATGTCCTGGCAGCGCGACATGGCGTGGGTGAGCTCGGCGACGAAGTCGTCTTCCCGGTTTTCCTGCAGGCGCAGGAACCAGGGCATCGTGTTGAGCACGTATTGAGCCAGCGTGTCAATCGCCACGGCGCTTGCCTTCTCGCCATCGTGGCGACGGCCGAAGCCGTCGGCAACCACGAGCATTTTTCCCTGCGATCCGCCAAACAATCGGGAATGATCCTCATGGCTCAAGCTCGTCTGGTGGATGAGCATCGATTTGCAGAGATCGGCGATGAGAAACTGATCGTCGTTGACCTCGCGTTTTTTCCCTCGGTCGGTCAGACCGAAGCAATCCATCTTGCCTCGCATGCCAGTCATTTCGTCCCTTGGAAAGCGGAGCGCTTTCCGCCAGGGCGACTTGTTAACGCAAATCAGGCTTCACCAGCGCTGACTTGCAGATGCTCCAAACCAAGTTCCGAAGGCGCGGTTTGGGTTTCAGAACGTGTTCCAAACACCGGTAACAGATTGCAAACTTCATACCGATCCGCCGCGTTGCGGAGTGAGCGTCAGCACCGGACACGGCGCGTGTCGCACGACCTCGGCGGCCACGCTGCCCAGCAACGGATCGTGCAGGGCGGAATGGCCACGCGTTCCCATGACGATCAAATCGCATGGGGTGCTGCGGGCCACCGCCAGGATCTGTTGGGCGGGATCTCCCCGATTCAGCAGGCGTTCGATTCGCATGGGCGGGGGCGGTTCGACGGTATCGAGGCGATGCCTGGCCTGGGCCGTTTCGGTGGGGGCCGGCTGCACCATTCCGAATTCGCCCATGATGGTATCCCCGATGTTCTGAACGTGCAGCACGATCAGTTGATAGTCACGCGCCTTGGCAAGCGTGCACGCGAACTGAAACGCGCTCTGCGACACCGGCGAAAAGTCCGTCGGATGAAGGATGCTCTTGGCTTGCATGACAAGATTCCTCGACGGGTGCAACTTCGAGCGAGTTCGAGTGCGCTGGGGCGCGCGCTTCGCTTCAGGAGATAGGACGACGGAACCGAAAATGCGATGCAAATCGCATACCTGCATTCCGCTGCGTCCAAATGGGGCGCTGACGGACGGCACCTGCGCATCGGTGCGCCTGAAAATGCGAATGCGCTTGCCAACTCCCCCTACTGCGTCGCCAACCGAATCTGAATCGTAGACACTTGCTATAATAAGATGTGACGGCGACACGTACGTCCACGGTCGCCCATCTCACCCGCGAAAGCGAGGCGCCATCATGACACCTGTTCAATTCACCCTGGAACTGACGACGGAAGAGCGCGATCTACTGTTGAACTGGCTTGAACAAAGAAAGCGTGAGAAGCTCGTGGAAGAGCACCGCACCGATTCGGGCACGTATCGGACCGTCGTGCTACAGCAGGAGGCCATCCTTGACGGGTTGATCCAGAAGCTACAGCGCTAGTAGGTGTCTCTAAACCGGTGCTGGGAAAGTCAGGACCGGCGAGGCTGCAGGGCGCGTACGCCTTCGACGATCAGGCCTGCGCATTCGGCAACGCCAAAGTGCGCCCGATTGATGATCAGGTCATACTGGTGGGCTTCGGCCGGATCTTTCTGAAAAAGCTCGCGCACAAAGGCGGCATGCTCCCGGTCCGTGTCCTGGAGGTAGGCTTTGGCCTCGTCCATTTTCATGCCGTGCTCGCGGCAGACCGCCTGGAGACGCCATTGCAACGGCGCAACCAGACGGACGCGAAAGGTGTGGGGACCGGACAAGATCTGGGCCGCGCCCCGGCCCACAATCACGCATTCGCCATGACTGCTCAGGGCCAACACCGTGCGAACAAGGTGATGAACGTACGCCGGCTCGGTGACCATGGGAACGCCAAGCGCACTTTCAAAATCCTCCAGCAACCAGGTGGTGCGCTTCTCGTCGATCGATTCGAGCAACTTGGCGCGTACGCCCATATCCTGTGCCACCAGTTCCAGGAGCTGATGGTCGTAAACCTGCCACTGGAGCCTGCTGCCAACTTCTTCCGCGACTGCCGTCCCTTGCGTCCCCGCCTCGCGCGAAATGGTCACCGAGAGCGCTGGCGTGCTCGCGTGCGCTGGCTGCGGCTGTAGGTGAGCACGGCGCCTCATGTCCCAGTGGCGATAGGCAGCGTCCAGCTTCCGAGTCAGTGTTCGCGACGAAATTCCCGATGCCATGCCAAGCCCCTTCTTTTTGCCAAATCGCGGCGACCCCCTGGCTGAGTCACAAGCAGTTTCGATGCCACAAGGGTAGAGGCGAGAGGGGAGGACATCCTCGTTCCCACGCTCTGCAGTGGGAACGAGGGGGCCAGCGTGGGAACGAGAAATCACAGTAATAGCCGTATGTACGCCACATGTGTCAGCGACCGAACTTGTAACCGACCTCGCGGAAACAGGCTACGCGCTCGAAGCCGAGCGATTCTTGCAAGGCGAGACTGACGGTCTGCTCGGTGCACGTGCCGCCGAGGATCGTGTGATGTCCGGCCGCGCGTGCCCGCTCGATCAGGTCCAGCATCAACGCCCGACCAATCCCGCGCCGATTCAGGTCGTGCAGGATGTACACCGACGCCTCCACCGACCGGGCGTAGGCGCCGCGCGATTTCCACGGCGATAGGGCCGCCCATCCCACGACTTCGTCCGCCAACTCGGCCACGCTGACCGGATGCTCCGGCGACCGATTCCGGAACCACGCCAGGCGTTCGCTTTCTGTATCGGGATCGAGCTGGAATGTGCACGTGGACCGCGCGACGTAATAGGTGTAAATGTCCCGCACCGTTGCGAGATCCGAATCAGACGCAAGGCGGATTGCGACTTCCACAGCGTGGACCTCCTGTCGAAATGTGGCGACGGCAGCGCTGCATCAGCTATAGTAAGGATAGCTCCGCATGCCAGCGCCTCGCTTGCCATTACTCATTCCGGTGCGGATGATCGATACAAACAGTCAGTTCGCGGTGCTGCAACAATTGCTGCCGCGCGCCGTCGCGGGGGATGCGACGGCGCTCGATGCACTGTTGCGTCATTGCAGCGACCGCCTGACCTTGCTGACGCGCCACATGCTTGGCGACTTCCAGCGCGTGCGCCGCTGGGCCGAGACCGATGATGTGTTGCAGAACTCGCTCGTTCGGCTCATGTCCGCCCTGCGCGACGTGAAGCCAACGACGACGCGCGATTTCTACGCCCTCGCAACGCTGCAGATTCGCCGTGAGCTGATCGATCTGGCCCGCCATTATTACGGCCCGGAAGGTCTGGGCGCGAATCACGACAGCCGACTGCAAACTGACGCGACCGCTCAAGGCCGGCCGGATCCGTCGGACGTCCGGCATGAGCCGAGCAATCTCGCCCAGTGGACGGAGTTACACGAACAGATCGGAGCGTTGCCAGAGGAGGAGCGCGAAGTCGTGGGACTGCTTTTTTACCAAGGATTGTCGCAAGCGGAGGCGGCCGAGGTGCTGGGCATGTCGTTGCGCACGCTGCAGCGCCGCTGGCATACGGCGCTATGCAAGCTGCATCGTGTCTGGAACCGGGAGTGACCGCAAGCCCCAGAATGAGCGCAGCGATTCCTGGAGGTCGAACATTCGGCCGCTTCACCCCTGCGAATCGCTGCGCTCATCACGTACTTTAGGCTGCAATGGCCGATAACGATCCCACCGAAGAATTGTTGCTGCGTTGGGAGGAAGCGCGCCGTCAGGGATGCGACCTGCCGCCTGAGAAGCTGTGCGCCGATTGCCCTGATCGCACTGAGGAGATTCGCCGACGCATCATCAGCATCCTCGCCATGGAAAAGCTGCTCGGCGTCACCGATCACGATCCCAATGCGACGATGCTGTCCGCCAATGGCGCCGCTGCCACAAGCACGCCCGATGAGATCCTGCCGACGATTCCGGGCTACGATATTCTTCGTATCATCGATCACGGCGGCATGGGAGTCGTCTACGAGGCCCGCCAGCGCGAGCTAGGACGTACGGTCGCCGTCAAGATGATCTCCGGCGCCAAGCTGCGTCCCAAGTCGATCGACCGCTTTCGCGCCGAAGCCGAGGCCGCCGCCCGGCTCCACCATCCCAACATCGTCCACATCATCCAGTATGGCGACGTCAACGGCCGGCCGTACTACTCCATGGAATACGTCAGCGGCGGCAGCGTCGGCGACCGGATCGCGCGGCAGCCGCTGACGCCCCATGCGTCCGCCGAACTGGTCGAGACACTCGCCCGCGCCGCCCAGGTCGCCCACGAACGCGGCATCGTCCATCGCGACCTCAAGCCTTCCAACATCATGCTCGCCGCCGACGGCACGCCCAAGATTGCCGACTTCGGCCTCGCGAAAAGGCTCGACGATGATTCCAATCACACCCACACGGGCGAAGTGCTCGGCACCCCCGGCTACATGGCCCCCGAACAGGCCGAAGGCAAGAAGGACGAGATCGGCCCGCGCACTGACGTCTACGCCCTCGGTGCGATTCTCTATGAGCTGCTCGCGGGCCGTCCGCCGTTCCAGGGCTCGAGCCCGCTCGATTCGCTTCGCCTGGTGATGACGCAAGATCCGACGCCGCCGACGCGCATCGTACCGACGGTGCCGCGCGATCTCGAGGCGATCTGTCTGAAGTGCCTGGAGAAGTCGGCGAGCCATCGCTACGAATCAGCGCTCGCGCTCGCCGACGATCTGCGGCGGTTTCTGGATGGCAAGCCGGTCATCGCGCGGCACATTGGGCCGCTGCAGCGCGGCTGGAAGTGGGTGCGCCGCCATCCGCAGACAGTCCTCGTCGTCATCGCCTGTGCCTCGATTATTTTCGTGCCGCTGCTCTTCGTGCTCGCGGAGGCGCGCCGTCAGCATCAACTGGATCGCAAAGCGGACGAGGAGAAGGCGCGGATCGTCGCGAAGGCGAAAGAGCAGGCGCCGCTGGTGCAGGAAATTCTGCAGCGCAACTGCTACGAATGCCACGGTGCCGATGCGTGGAATATTCAGAAGGACCTCAACATCCTCAATCACGCTCAGCTGCTCGATAGCGCCCGGCGCATCGTGGTGCCCGGCGAGCCGGAGCGCTCGCGGCTTATCCAGCGGATCGAGGATGGTTCGATGCCGCCGGAGGAGGAGGAGCAGCGCTTGCCAAGGGTGTCGGAGACGGAGTTGTCGATTCTGCGCGACTGGATTCGCGGCGGCGCCCCGGCGTTGCCCGAACCGGACCCGGCTCATCCGGTGCAGTCGATCGCGCCGTATTCCGACCTCGCGGCCCAGACAAAGGAGATCTTCAGGCAGCACTGCTACGAATGCCACAAGTCGGACGTCGCCAAAGGGGGCATCAAGATTCTGCACCATCGGTTGCTGGTGACCGTCCGCGGGGTTGTCGTCCCCGGCGACGCGAAGAGTTCGGAGCTATACGGGCTGTTGCAGGCGGATGAGAAGAATCGCATGCCGCCGGCAACCTATGGCCCGCCGCTTTCGACGGAGGATATCGCCACGGTGCGGCGCTGGATCGAGGCGGGTGCACCGCCGTTCCCCAAGAGTCGATGATTAGCTGATTCCCGATCTGGTCAAGATCTCCAATGAGCCGGATCCGACCGGGCCTCGCACGGTGACGATGTAGGACGGCAAGAAAACGGTGCCGTCGATGCCCCTTCCGTCTGCTGCCGAATTGCGCACGAATATTTAGTCTAGTGCTCTGGCACAGGTTAAATGTCGGGAGGGCGAGGCTCCTGCCGAGCCTTGAAGCCGCTGAAAGTTCATGGCA
>DASRSQ010000254.1:0-7886 GCA_035656475.1 Gemmataceae bacterium
GAGAGCTTCTCTACTTTGTCGCTCTTCGGAATGCCAAGGAGTTTGACAGCATCAGTGGCCGTACTCTCTGTCAGAATGAGCCCCTTCCAGCGGTCCGGTTGCGGCTTCTCTTCTGCACCAAACAGGATCATACCGAGCGCCAGGGCGCTCACAATCGTACGCACGTTATCCTCCTCAGGCGACGTCTTCCAGATAGGCGTCTGCCTTCTCCCAATAATGCGAAATGTGGCAGTGGGGGCACCACACTTCCATGTTGCGGATTTCCCCCGTTCGGAACTCCTCAGCGGTGACCGTGACTCCCGTGAACACCGGTTGACCCGTCTCGGGGCACAGGATCATCACGCGATGAGGGGCGCTATCGGGTCTGGCCTGGCGTCGATTTTCCGGCCGTTCAGACCTCGGCTGTAGCAGTCCCAAGCGCGAGAGTTCCACCTCTAGATACGCTTGGGCTTTCCTAAAGATTTCGCGCGCATCTGCTCGATGCCCGTGCTTCCTCCATTCCCGAACTACCTCCACCAGCACAGGATCCATCGGCCCGCGATCATCCAGGATACCGAGAGCTTCTTTCGCGAAGTCGGCCAGCAAAACAGATGCGCCCTGTTGCTCGGCAGCGCGCCTGTGCTCTCGCAATCCCTGCATGGCGGCTTCGATCGCGCCGGGACGCCAAAGGTCCTTCAGGTTCTGCACTCCCCCAATCGCTTCAAAAATGGCTGGCTTCTCGCGTCCCTCGGCAAGAGCAAGGTATAGCAGTAGAACTGTCCGGCTCGGACTTGCTTTCCCAGACTCGTATTTGCTTATCGCTCCGTGCGTCAGCCCCAACATGCTCGCGAACTCGGCCTGGGTCATCTGGTGCCGTTGCCGGATCTGTTGAAGCGCCTCAGGCAGCGCGGGGATGAGGGAGGAAGCCATTGTGTGAATATTTCACTTGACCGTGTTTTGTGAATACGTCACAATACGAGTGGACCATGTCCACTGCGAAGAAAGCATATCAAAACAAGCGGGTCCGGATCTGGTTGATTCAGACCGATTTCACCTTTCGAAGGCTGGCGTTTCTCCTCGGCATCTCAAAATCGGCGTTGCACTTCTACCTGAGTGGTCAGCGGCCGTTGCCGCCCAATATACGAGCCCGCTTGGTGAACGAATTCGGGTTTCCCAGCGAGCTTCTTCCCCTCGACGAGAGGGGGACAAAGGTCGCGTGACACCGTCGCATGCCCGCAAATGCGAGTTTTTGATCCGTTCTTCTCTAACTCCACTAACAAGGGCAAATCCATGACAACTCCTATACCCAAGCGTGCGCCGGGCCGGGCTAACGCTTCAACGAAAACTCCGGCTGTTGTTTTCCAAGGAACGCCATTGAGGCATGAACTCTACCGGACGCTCTATGAAGCGAAAGCATCCGCTGAGGAAATTGCGTTTCGGCTCGGCATCTCCAGCAGCTACCTGCGCCGGGCCGTGCTCACCACCGAATCCGGTGTACGGTTTCCAGCCGATCTGCTGGTCCCGCTGATGCACGAGTGCGACGACTACCGGGTGCTTGCCCATATGGCGCGCGAGTGCGAGCACATCGCGGTGCAGGTCTCTAGAATTCGGCGCGCCCGGAACGCGGCCCCTGAAACCGTGAACGAACTGGCCTCCGGTTTTCATGCCATGGCCGGCGACCTGATGAGCTTCTTCGCCCACCCGGAGCCGGCCGCCGCGGCCGGTATCCGTCAACGGCTCCGCAAGCACCTGGCCCTGATCGTTGCGATCGAGGAAGCGCTGCGCGGCTACGGCCAGTTGGACCTGGAGCTATCGGCATGAAGCTCTCACCGGCAGGTCTGCCTTCAATCGTTCGCCAGATCCGAATGCGCCTCGGAGAGACCCAAATGGTCTTTGCAAAGCGCTTCGGTGTGGCGTATGCCACGATTTCGCGCTACGAGTGCGGAATCATCAACCTGAGTCGGACCTCACTCCTGATCCTTCGTTCGCTCACTTTGGAACCCCCTGAGCGTTCAGTGATCGATCGAGCGCTAGCCAGTCCAGTTGATTTCGAGATGCCGGATATCCTCGCCGACCAGCCAACGGACGCCGAAGAATCCCCAGCGTTCCTGCGCCTCCAGGCGTTCCTATACATCCTGCTTCGCGACCACCTTCCGTTCGGCACCGTCGAAGCGATCATCCGCGACCACGTCGAGAAGGTCGGAGACAGCGTGCAGTTCGAAGACCGTCTGCACGCCGAATATGCCGAGCGCCTGGCGCGGCGGATCGCGAGGGGCCGCTGATGCAGAGCGTTGAGAAGGCCCTCTTCGTGGTCGAGCGCACCAACGAGCTCGGCCGCATGGACGGCCGCATTCTCGCCAAGGCGCCGGGATGGGATCGGGTCCAGGCTTCCCGATATCTCACCACACTCGCCCGGCTGGGCTGGCTGGAGCGCCTGACTGGCAATGGCCGCCCCGTTTACGTGCTTGGGCGGAAACTGCTCGCGCTCGGCTTGTCGAGGGACCTGCGGATATGAGCAAGCTCAGCAACCACCAGATCGCCTCGATGATTCAGCGCATCGAGATCGGCCGGGGAGCGGACGACCCAACGGCGATGAAGTACCGCGCGGAACTTGCCAGTCGGCTTGGTTGCACGCCCGCCGAAGCCGTCCACCGGCTGCTCGGTACTGCGGCGGAAACCGTCCAGGTTGGACGGTCCAGGATCGACAACACCGTTTCTTTTCAACAAAACGAATATGAAAAACCGTCCAAGTTGGACGGTTTTCGGGAGGACAGGATGGAGCACAAGAAAGACACGCTCGCGATCGCGGGTGATCAGGTCGAGGCCGATCAACAAGCCGTAGTCGAAGTTGGCAAATGGGTAGGTCGCCAGCAGGCGTTCGGCATGATCGCGAACAAATGTTCGGCCGCCCAAGCCGAGATCCTGAAGCGGATGAAGGACAGCGCGGCGCACAAAGCGTTCGGCCTGACACGCGAAGAATTCTGTGATCAGCACCTTGGTATCAGTCGTCAGACGGTGGATCGCATCATCGCCAACTACGAAGAGTTCGGCGCCGCCTACTTTGCGATGACATCGTTGATGCGCATCTCACCTTCCACGTACCGCCTGCTGGGAGCGGCTGTCACCGAAACGAATGAAGTCGTCTTTGGCGACGAGCGGATTCCAATCACCAAGGCCAACTCCGACCGCATCATCGAGGCCGTCAACGCGTTGCGCAAAGATGCCGAGCAGAAACAGACGGCCCTCAACACCGCGAAGTCCGACCTGAAGAAGGCCCGCGACGAACGGGACAACGCGAAGAAGGCCGCCGAGAAGGCCCGCCAGGATCTGGCCGACTTCAAGCGGCGCGCGGATGAGATGTTCCCCAACGCGGACCACGATCACAAGGTCCTGCTGCAGGTGCAGAGCGATGTCGATTTCGCCCTGCAGCGCGTCGCCGGGGTGGCACGTAACGAGAACCTTTCCCCCGAAAATCAGGGCCGTCTGATCGGCCTGGTGGAGCACCTGTTCCGCCAACTCGTGCAGGTTGGCCATGAAATCCGCGAGCTGTACGGCGTCGGCTGGAACGCAGCGAATCCGGCCGAGCTGCTCGAAGCGGAAGAGCAGCACGCGGGTGCCCGCAACCTGATCAGCGAGTACGTCGAGTCGAACAAGGGGCGCAACTAACTTCCGCCATGGCAAGGGCTATCCCATCTCACGCAGTGCGCGCGCTGGCGGAAAGGCTACAGCACACGCAAGGCCACGCGGGCGCGGCGATAAAGCGCGAATTCATGGGCCTGTACGGCTGCAGCTCCAGCACGCTGTCGCGCGCACTGTGTGAGGTGGGATACCGTTGCCACGCCCGGCGCGATGCCGGGACGCGGCGCAAGCCCGTCACCGACGAGGATCTCCGCAAGATCGCCGCCCTGCAGCAGCCCTCGCTTTCGTTGCGAAAAGGTGTAGTGATGCCGGCCGAGGTCGCGATCGACATCGCCGAACACAACGGCCTGATCGCGCCCGGCTCGGTCGATCCCGCCTACTACAATGCCTGGTTGCGCGAGCAGGACGCCTCCCGCCAGCGGCAACAGGACCCGGCGCCGCACACGATGCTGCGCAGCGCTGGGCCGAACCACGTCCACCAGGTGGATTTCTCGCTCGCCGTGAACTGGAAGATCTTCCAGGGCAAGCTCGAATACCAGCACCTGGTCTACAAGAACAAGCTTCCTGAAGCCGGTCTGCCGCGCTTGTGGCGCCTGATCGTGGTCGATCACGCGACCGGCTGTGTATTCCCCTTCTATGCCGAGAGCACGGGCGAGACCGTCCCGGTGCTGCTCGAAGGCCTGTACCGCGCCTGGACTGAGAAGCGGCTGAACGGAGAGTCGATTGTCGATCGCTACCCGTTCCGCGGCGTGCCTCAGATCCTGATGGCCGATCGCGGCAGCGCGAACCGCGCCAGCATCACCGTGAACCTGCTCGATCGGCTGGGCGTGAAGCTGAACATCTGCGAGGGCGCCCGCTCCAAGGGTTCCGTCGAGTGCGCACACAACCTCTGGGAAGAACACTTTGAATCCCGGATGCGCATTCAGCCGCCGGCCTCGGTCGAACAGCTCAACGAATGGGCCATCGACTTCGCCGCGCGCTACTGCGCCCAGGAAACGCACACGCGCTACGGCTCGCAGCGGTCGCTGATGTGGTCCTGGCACATCAACCGCAAGCCGGAGACGCAACTCCGCGAGCTGCGCTGCGACTTCGAAACCTTCAAGGCGATCGCGCTCAGCGACCCGCACAAGGCGCTGGTGAACGGCGCGCGTGTGATCCGTTACAAGGGCCTCCGCTATCGCGTTCCAGAGGAGTTCCTGCCCGGCGAGCACGTCGCCGTGCAGTACAGCCCATACGAGTTTCCGAAGATTCAGGTGCGGCAGTGGGACGTGCCCACGGCCGCGGCCTGGCTGTGTGAACCGGTGGAACTTGACGAGTTCGGATTTGCAAAGTCGGGCGCGCTGATCGGCACCGAGTATAAGGCGCAAAAGAAAACGCGCACGGCGCGGTTCGTGGATGAGGCCGCGGCCTCGGCGAAAGAGATGGTCGATGGCGGAAAGCTGCAGGCCTTCGGCTACCACGCCGAGAAGGTCGATCGCATCGAGGTCAAACACACCGGCGAAGAGGTCCAGGTCGAGGCGCCCGCGGCCACGCGGTTCACGCGCATACAGGCGCGTATCGAACTGCGGCAGCTACTCGGGCGCACGCTGGAGCGGCCGGAAGCGGAGTACGTAAATAGGGTGTTTGGGGAGGAAGTCACCGAGGCGGAAATCGCCGCGGTTCTCGCGGAGCTGCAGCAGGGCATCGCTCCGCGCGTGTTGGAGTTTCCAGCAGTCGGAGGAAGCAAATGAATCTCAAAGAAGCGGTGCTCCGGGCACATCTCAGTTATCGGGTCCTGGCCCGCGAGACCTCTATCAGTTCTTCAGCAATTCATCGAATCGTGAACTTCGGCGAGTATCCAGCCCGGATCGGAGAGGAGGACGCCAGACGCCGCATTTCAGCGGCGCTCGAACGGCGTTCGATCTCGGTCGATGACGTCCGCTGGCCGGGGCGTGGCTATCGGCCCGGGTTGGGTGTTCGCCTGCAACGTGCCAGTGAAAGCGAATCCACGGAGGGAATTGATCTCATGCAAATTGACCGGGGCGTGCTTCAGCATTTCGGCTTGAAGACGAACCCTTTTGAAAACGACGTCGAAACCGACGACGACGTCTTTCCGAATAAGGCCCAGGCGCAAGTAGCCGCAGCCATCAGGGACGCGATCGAGGAACGCGGATTTCTTGCCGTGGTCGCTCCCAGCGGCGCCGGCAAGACCACAATCTGGGACGGCGTCGAATCGGAATACGGGCGCCGCGACGACACGGTCATCTGCAAGCCCAAGGTGATGTCGAAGGAGAAGCTTTCTCCCGATCACATCACGCGTGCACTGATTTTCGGCCTCCTGGGCGAAGACGCACGCATTTACCGTGAAGGCGAGACTCGCGGCCGGCAACTCTCCGCGGCGCTTTGCTCCAACCGCATGACCTCCGATCGCAAAGCGGTCCTGTTCATCGACGACGCGCATTTCTGCAGCCGGTCTGTACTGCGCCAGCTCAAGACCTTCTACGAGGAAAAGATCGGACGCCACAGGTTGCTCTCGATCATCCTGGTTGGCCTCGATGACCTCAAAGGTCACCGCCACGTTCAACGCGGTCGATGACACGCCGTACGACGTTCCCGTGCCTGTCGTCTATGGGCGGGTGCAGATTGCCGCCATCGACATTCAGCATGAGGATCAGGGCGGCGCGACGAAGGTGCTGGCGGCCTTCTGCGGAGGCACGGTGAAAGACATCTCGTATCTCCGCGCGAACCAGACGGCCATTCGGGACTTCACCCTGCACCTGGGCACTGTGGGTGCGAGCAAGACAGTTGATCCGCGATTCCCCCAGTCGTACTCCTACAACCTCGTCGCTTATGCCGGCTGCACCATCCCGTCCGAGGTGACCACGGTCGATGCGGCGCCCGAAATTACGGCCGTGATCGAAGGCAAGGGCGTTCGAACGTTCGGACCTGGCGGCGCTTTCGACCGCTGGGGATGGAGCGATAACCCGATCTGGTGTACACGCGATTTCATGTGCCTCTCGCCGGCGCAGGGAGGCATGGGCATTCCGCAATCGTGGATGGACGATGCGACGAACTACACCGAGGCGGTCTACTGTGACGAGCTGATCACGGACGCGACGAACGACCAGAAAATCTATAAGCCGCCTCAGGTCCCTGCCGCGATCGCATACAAGCGGTACCGGTCAAGTGGTGTTGCAGGAGGCGATCCTGGCATCGATGGGCCTTACGATGATTACGAGATCGGCGTGGACGATGACACGTCCCGCACGCCGGTCGCGGTCCAGGTCAAGCGCTTCACCATGAACGTGGCGATCGCCCAGCAGGAAAAGGCGATCGACATCCTGTACAAGAAGCTGCTGCCTTCCTTCCGCGGCTATATCACCTTCAGCAAGGACGGCAAGATTCAAATCCGCGTTGAGCGCCCGGTTCCGAACACAACCGTCTCCTCGGCGAGCGCGGCCGGCGTGAACGAGATTCGGTGCGCGTCTCCCTCGCAGTTCTCGGTGGGCGATAACGTACTGGCGTCGCCACTCACGGCCAGCGCCGAAGTTCTGCGCGTCTCAGCGGTGCTGAGCGACCGCGTGCGATTCGCTGGCCTCACGTCGCGTGCGCACGCGGCCGGCGATCAGCTCTTGAGGGTCGCCATGGCGTTCGACGATTCCAACATCGTTGGAGGATTCTCCTACCCGCTGTGCGATCGGCAAGACTCAACCAACCGGATCACTATCAAGTACGTCGACGCGCCGGCCGGGTTCGAGGCGCGCGAGCTGCACGTCAACGACTATGAGCACCAGGCCTCCGTCCACCGCGTCAATAACGAGGACCTGGACGGCTCGGCCATCGACAGCTATTTCCAGGCGTACCGAGTCGGTGAGTGGAAACGGGCCAAGATACGCGACCTCGGCCGGTTCTGTGAATTCAACGCCGATATCAAGGCAACGCTGCTCGAAATAGGCGATGTGGTCGCGGTGTCCGCCGTAGAAACCGGATTACAGGCCGTCCCCTTCCGTGTCATCGAGCTCTCGTTCAATGAGAACGATGAGGTGACCGTTACCGGCCAGCTCTACTCGATCGGCGTCTACGACGACGTGGCGCCGCAAACCACCGTCAACGTTCCCACCATCTTCTCGGCGCCGCCGGCCCAGGGAATTGAAGCTCCGGGCGATATCCAGCCTATCGGCGATGTCCCATTCCTGCTCACGAAGACGGAAGACGGCATCAACGCGAGCAATGCCATCGAGTACGATCCGCCGGCGGCGTTCGGATCGTTCACTGGCGTTACCGCGCAC
>DASRSQ010000255.1:0-3249 GCA_035656475.1 Gemmataceae bacterium
AGAGGGGCGTTGCGAGCGACACTCAAACTGCTTGTTCCTTAACTTGATGCGTGTGGGTCTCGCGTTGCTCGACCCTACCCGGCCATCGAGGCGGACGATGAGCGAACCCACGGCTGGCTTTCGCTGGCAGACCTTCTTCCAATACGCCGCCCAGCCGATCTTTCTGCTCAGTCGCCGCCGTCGGCTTCTTTTTGTCAATCGCGCGTGGGAGACATGCACCGGGCTAAAGCTGGCGGACGTGCGTGGTCGGGCATGTCGCCGCCGCTCCGCGGCGAGCGCGCTCGAGCAGGAGGACGCGATCCTGGCTGCGTGCGCGCCGCCACGAGAAGCGACAGGCGGAAGCCTATGCCAGGCGCATCGGCGTGCCCCGGTCGGCGCGGGCTGGTGGGAAATTCAGTTTCAACCGCTCGCCGGCACCGAGGGGTTGCTCGGCATTCTCGGAACCATCCGTGTGTTGACGGGTCCCGCCGAGACGCCGCTGCCGTTGCCCGAAAAGCTCATCGCGCTGCGCGATCGCCAGTCCGCTCGCTATCGCCTGGGCGATATCGGCACCGGCTCCCCTGCCCTGGCGCGCGTCCATGAGCAGGCGATCCTCGCCGCCCAAACGCGTCTGCCGATCACGATTCTTGGCGAAGCCGGCGCCGGCAAGGAGCATCTCGCGCGGGCGATCCACTGGCACAGCGATGCGCGGCAGCAGCCGTTCGCCTGTCTGGATGCCGAGCGGTTGCCTGGGGAGTTGCTCGGCGAGATGTTGTTCGATCGGCAGTTTGCACTGGGCACGGCCTACGTGCGCGAGCCGGCGGCGCTTCCGCGCGAATGGCAGAGTCGGCTCGCGCAGACGCTGGTGTTGCGCGAGAACCCCGAGTTCCCGCGCATCATCCTCGGCATGCGTGGCGAGCCGGCGCCCGACATCCAGAACGGGCGCCTTCTCGGAGAGCTGTACTACGCGGCCAGCAGCTTGACGATTCAGATGCCCCCCTTGCGCGATCGGCTCGGCGATTTGTCTCGGTTCATCAGCATCTTTCTGGAGCGCGCCCGCGAGTTGACGCCGCATGGCGTGCAGTCGGTGACCGGCGAGGCGTTGAGTCTGCTGCGAGCGCATGCATGGCCGGGCAACCTCGGCGAATTGCAGGAGGTGATGCGCAGCGCCTGTCGGCGTGCGAAAGGAGAGCGCATCGAGCTGGCGGACCTGCCGTTTTATCTCAAGCAGGCCGCCGCGCCGGCGGATCGTCACTTGCCTCTCGATGCGTTGCTGGAACAGGTCGAGCGTCGCCTGATCGCCCTGGCGCTCAAGCTGGCGCAGGACAACCAGACGCGTGCCGCCGAGCTGCTCGAGATCTGGCGGCCGCGTCTGCTGCGACGCATGGAAAAGCTCGGCTTCAACGTGCCTCCCTCGGAGTAGACATGCAACTGGCACAGGTCGTGACCTATGGCATTGACGACGTCCTCGCCGAGAGACTGCGCGAACGCGCGCAGACGCGGCGTTTTCGGCTGCGCGAGACCAATCAGCTTGCCGCGTGTCGGAACCTCGTCCAATCGTCGAGCGTGCTGGTGATGGTGCTCGGACGCGACATGGAGCGCGAGCTGGAGTTGCTCGAGCAGGTCCATGCGGCGTTGCCACGGACGGCGACGATCGTCATCGGCGAGTCGGCGAATCCGCTGCTGGCGGGATTGACATGGGATCTCGGAGCGTCGTTCGCGCTGTTCCCGCCGACGCCGCTCGAGCGAATCGGCGAATTGCTGGAGCGAATCCTGGCGGAGGCGGCGTGATGCGTGAGCTGGAGCTGCCGACCGTGGATGAGACGTTATGCTCGGGCTGCGGCTGGTGTGCCGCAGTGTGTCCGACGGATTGCCTGGCGATGGGCTCGCATCTTCCGACGCTGCCGCGACCGCTCGATTGCGTCAGTTGCAGCTTGTGCGTGCTTCTATGCCCGGCCGATGCGCTGAAGCTGGAGCAGGGTTAGCGCGTCCGGCTGAACTGGAATTCGCTCCCCTCTCCCTCTGGGAGAGGGGAGCCGAATGCTCAACGCGATTGCCTGCGGCGTTACTTCCCCGCTTTTTTCTCTTTGACTTCGATGCCCTTGGCCTTCAAATACTTCTCGCGCTGGGCATCGGTGAGGACCTTGAATTCTTCCTGATTTTGTTCCTTCTTCAGCTCGGCGATCTTGGCTTGCAGATCGGCGATTTTCTTCTTGTAGTTTGTTTGCAGGGTATAGATTTCCTGAATCTGGGCCTTGCTGAGGCCGAGGTCCTTGAAGCCGGCAGGAAGCTGGCCCTTGACCTTCGCCTTTTCATCCTTGTCCTTCTTGGCATCCTGCGAAGCCCCGCCGCCGACGATCAGGGCGAGAGTGAGAAATCCCAAGCCAAATACTACGGACATGCGGGACATGAATTCTCCTCCGGTGCAAAGTTTGGTGTGCTGGGTGGCAGAAAAATGAAGTGTAAGCGCAGGTTGACGGGTGTCAATGAAAAAAGCCCGTCAAGACAGGATTCAATCGCGCACGCGCACGCGCAGGACATTGCTCCATTCGTGGGCGTCGACGGTGCGCCGGCCGATGGGGTTGGGCTTGATCGTCTGCATGCCGAGCCCGAGCATGTACTGGGTTTTGCCGACCTTGATGCGGCCCGCGACCAGGACCCAGCGCGTTTGCTCTTTTTCGCTCGCGCCGGTCTCGGTGTGGCTGTGAAAGAACGTCGCGAACCCCTGGTAGCTGACCTGCTTCGGCCAGATCTTGACGCGCGGCTTGTCGTTCTTGTAAATGGCGCCCATCCCCGCGACGACTTCTTCGAGGATCTTGGGAATGCTATCCTCGTCGATTTCCGCATTGCCCGCGGGCGCCAGCACGACGAGCCGCAACCGCACCGGTGATCCCTCGGCACGCAACTGTGTGTCGCCGGGACGCGACTTGAGATCGGGATAGGTCGTGAGATCCTCGGTCAAATCGCTGCGGTCCTCGGGCTTCTCCTTCTTGCCGCCGAGCAGCAGCCGCACGACGCCTGCGAGTATTATCAGCACGAACAGCACGCCGATGCATGCCGCCCCGCCGAGGATGTAGAGGGCGTAGGCGCGCAGGTTTTCGGGCAGGATGTCGACGAGATCTTTCGGGGCTGCCATTTCCATGATGCGTCCTCAATTCGCTGGCCCGCAACTCAGGTTGGTTATAATGGTATTCAACGTGATTGCCATTAGCTTCCTCGTTCCCACGCTCCGCGTGGGAACGCACTGCTTCGCGACGCTCCTGCGTTGCG
>DASRSQ010000256.1:0-6324 GCA_035656475.1 Gemmataceae bacterium
CCTTTATCAGTCCCGCTTGTTTCAGGTGATGCAGGCGGTGCATCGTCGAATCTTGGACTCTGCGGTGAACAACGCCGAACGACCGGCCCACTCTTGTGAAGAAGCCCATCGGGATTTCGTAGCCCAACTCCTGGCCCTGACCGGCATTGCAAGCGATGAGATACTCGCAAGGAAACTTGTGGATGCTGAACCCGGGGTCGCGATCGGGCTCTAGGGCCTGAATCCCCAGATTGTCATACACTCCACCGTCGGTTAAGCTAATGCGGTGTTTCTGGTCTTCTCCGTTCTTGCGAAAGATCCAGGTTCGATCCAATGCGGGCAGGAATATCGGGTACGCCGCCGATGCCGTAACGGCCAGGGCGACGTCCACGTTTGACTCGACCATCTCCCCATGGCGCCACCCTCCTGACCTGCGGTTGCCGAATCTAAACGCCGAGCCAGTACGTAGCTCGCACGCACCGATAACTACATCCATGTCATTGCGTCGCGGAGAAAGCATCGTGATGCCAGGAAACAGCTTGCGCTTTAGCACATTGCCGAGCAACTCGGTTCTGGAGTGTCGCCGCGTTATTCTCGGCTGACGTTTTGCTGCGACGGCAAGTGCCTCTTCCAGTTGTGCCAAGGTGAAGCTGAGAGCAGATGGGATGAGATTCCACGGCTTCAGCAGTTCCAGCAGCAGGTTGCGCTCAAAGCCGGTTCGCAGGTATCGTCGTACGTCTGTTTCAAACTCATCAAAGGATTTCTGCGGCGTGTAGGCGTAATAGGCACCGATGACCGAGCCGCCGGAAATGGTGGATAGAACCGAAACCCGGTTGAGGAGTCCGTCGTCATGAAGCGCTCTCAGGCATCCCAGGTGAAAGGCGATGGCGCGTGACCCTCCACCGGATAGTGCAAGCCCGATCATACAACTTCGATCTCCAACCGGATTTGGGCGGCACCCACGGTAACAAACTCCTGGGTACCTGCCCGCGACTGGCTCTCGTATGCGTATACGCCGAGTCTCGGGTGGCCGGCTGCACGGCCGAAGATGACCATCAAGGCTCGCCGTTGATTGTGCCGGAAGCCTGAAACGAGCGCGGCCATGGCCGATATGTCCGTCAGGCTTTGATCGGCGGGCATATCGGGGTGGGTGTGCCAGAAGCCGATGAAACTGCAAATGCCGTGGCTTCGCTCACAGCGGCGATTATGTTCCTCAACCGTGCCATGAGTTCCACACACAAAGTGGCCTGGATCGTGTTTGCTGTCGCGTGGCGGCCCTGAGACATCAAAGATCCAAACGACGCCCACGGCATCATCCCAGTGGCCCCAAAGAAGGCCTCCTGTTTCATGCGCCGAAGACCGAACCCGGTTATTATGTCGAACCCAAGTGCGGACCTCCCGATAAACGTTGCGTGCGATGCGGACTCGGTATGGTCCAACTGTTATCTCATCTGTTTCTGGTACCGTGGCGGTGGTAAACAAAGGTTGGCTGCCGACCTGCTCGTGAGCGGAAAACGCGATTCCGAACGGGGCGTGGCCCCGAGTCAAATGATTGACGCCCAGATTGAGCGCGGTGCCCGCGAGAATTGTCGCGTCCGCAGTAGACCCTGTAAAGGTTGGGTCAGAGCAGCCCGGCTCCGGCTGAAAGAGGGTTTCCACGGCTTGTATAGAGTAGAAGGCGGATACAATCCTCTGGCAACCCTCGTCAAAGCAGAGCTTGCGTTTGAGATGGAGAAAGGCATCCCAGATCCCACCCACGGAGTTTGAGGCAACGACTACGGCCAGCGAGTGCCGCGCGGTGCCGTCGATCGCCATTGCCAACAGCACTGGGGTTCGCCGTTCAAAACGAAACCAGTCCCTCTCAAGTTTCATTTGAAGTATGGCCGACGCGGTACAGTCTAGTACGATGTCGTACGACCGGAAGCGATCCATATCCTCCACAGCGAACGCATGGGCGTCGGAAGGGAATGGAACGACATCGGTGCGGACGGCGATGGCAGCTATCCTGCTGTAAAGAGCAACGGCCTTGTTGGCCCCGATATCCTCAAGCCCATAATTCTGCCGGGCGAGCAGTCCAGGCTTGACCAGGGCGTTGTCAACGAGATGAATCAACGTGGGCCCAGCGCGCGCAACAATTTCTGCACACCAGGAACCCAGCGCGCCGCATCCCAGAATTGCAACTTTTTTGCCCGCAAACCAGGCGACCGGACTCCTGGCATCGCGCCGCACCACAATCTCACTTCTATCCTCAAACACGCGGCACCAGGAGATAGTGGTGTCCTCAAAGATCGAGGCAAGTCCGTCGGCAACGTCCTGTCGAAGAGTGCGTATTCGCTGGGTATCAGTATCTTCGCCAAGCACGAGGCACAAAGCATTAGTACATGCTGGGTCGGTCGTCCACACGGCAATGTGCAGTCGGGGAGATCCGTCCGCCGCTCGTCGCATGGGCAGTCCCAATACCAGGTAAATCGGCTCCCCGTCGGAGGCAAAGAGCGACGCAAGAGCGAGCCATCTTATGATCTGCTCGCGTTCTACCCCTTGTTGCATTAACTCGTGAAAGAACTCTCGGCCTTTTTCCGGGAATTCCATTGGCAATGGCTCAGGCAGGATAATCGCTAATGCCGAGGTGCGCCCCTCTGGCCAATCCTTCGAAGGATCATGCCACGCAACGAGCTCGATCCTGTTGGCGTGTTTTTCTAGTTCCGCTAACCCAAGCCAGAATTGGCCAGGGGCAACCGGCGCGTTGCAGCGAATAACAAAGGGAGGCAGCGAAGAATCGGTGACGTGATGAGGGGGTTCGAGCGGACCTTCGACCGGGTCCATATTGTTTACGGCCGCTCTTCCCAACCACGATCTCAGTCTATCAAAGAAGCCGTATAAACCGTCTCCCGGATTCCAATGAACGGCGCTCGGATAAAGGCAAATCGTCTTTGCCCAAATGACGTGCGGAAAACTTGCGAACCGCTTGTGACTTACCCTGATGCTGGGGTAGGCAAAGGGAAAGTCCGCCGGTATGAAAAGGATGAAGTCCTCCCGTTCTCTTAAGTCGAGGCCGCCCTCCGCGGTCTCTAGCGGTCCAATGCGAATGCTAATCTCCGCGCGCAGTCGACCGTCGACCACTTGCGGCTCGTCAAGGATCTCAAAGCCATCCGGATCGGCATGATGCAAGCGCTCAAGTTCGCGACGCGCGCGATCGTGGCCCAGTGTCATCGCAACGCTCCGAAAGTTACCTGGCCTGACGGGGGCTGGGTTCCGCCGCGCGCGGCCGTCACCGCTGCGCCGAGTCCGGCCGGACCGGGCGTCTTTGTTCTCTTATCGTCGAAATCAAAGCCAGCAGTACCAATTGTAAATACGAGGGGTGTGGGACTCTTCTTATCCGGATATTCATGCGCGCAAATGAAATGGCCGGCTTTCACGATCTTTTCGTACCGATTCCGCGCCCGTTTGTGAGGCGGATTGTCGCCCTCGCCATCAGTGAAGTCGGAGTGAGAGCTTGATACAATGTAGCCCTCTCCGTTCCGCGAGTAGTTTTCAAAAAAGGTCATGATCTCTGGCTTGAAGACTTCCTTGCTGTCCTCTTCCTCCTTCCAGTGCATGACCGCTTTCGAGCAGTGGTGCGCACACAGGATCACGTCCCAGTAGAGGTACGCAACATTATCGGAATGTTCTTCAGTCGTCGTAAAAATGCGCTTGATCGTAGGAAACTCACGATCGCCAAAAAAGAAGAATTGGCCATACTTGTCGCCCTCCCAGATCGCAATGTTTAGCGATAGGCTGGTGTTGTTCTTATCTTTCGCCTGGTCGTCCTTAAATGGCGCATGAATGAACGCGCAAAACTCTTTAGGCAGGTGGACGCCGTCCACCATGCGGACTTTTTCAGCAGGCCGTGATTTACATGAGTCGGGCAGGTCTTTATAGTCGTCTTCGTCGAGTATGTCATCATGGCCGATGACCCGCACCCGGTCCCCGGACCGTATGTTGCCTGGATTATCGAGAATGGCATCACGTCTTCGATGTGCTTCCTTCCGAAAGGCTTTGGCATCCTCGCAGAGGGCCTCCTCGTCGGATTGATCGCGGAAGATTCTGGGCGTGTGCCAGATTTCTCCGATATGTACTTTCTTCAGCAGTTCTGCGAACCCTTGGATATGATCCTTGTCGGGATGGGTCAGGACGAACAGTGCCAGATATGGCTTGCCGTTCCTCTTGGGAAGCACTCTGACCAGGTGGTCGAGGATTGGCCATTCCGGCTCATCGGGATCGTCCGCTTTTTCCAGGTGCCGCAGATCGATCTGCATCACGAGTTCACCGGGTCTCAAGACCAGCGTCGTGGAATCGCCGGTTCCAACGGGCCAGAAAATAACGGCCTTTTTGTCGGGTAGTTTAAATTGTTCGGGCATTGAGTCCTCCTGAGCAGTGCGGCAATGTGAAATGTGAATCTGACGAATCTGCGATCCAGACAGCAGTCGTGCGCGTCGGAGTCGCGTAATGCCTCCATGTGGTTGGCGGGCTTCGGCTATCCACAACATGCCTCAAGGCGTGCCTTGCGGACTTCCCAATCCGGAAGACATCGGGCCAATAAGCGATAGTAGGCGGGTCCGTGATTGTGGATGAGTCGGTGGCAGAGTTCATGAACGATGACATAATCAATGCAGTGGATCGGAGTTTTCACCAACTCCGGATTCAGGACAATGTTACCCGCCTTCGTGCAGCTTCCCCAGCGCTTCTGCATCTTTCGAACCGTCACTTTTGGCAACTGTGGTAGCCGAAGCGAAGGCGATTTCTCAAACCACACTCCAATTCGGGATAAGAAAAGCTGCTCCGCATGGCTTCGATACCATGCTTCTACGAGCTGCTTTGTGCCGTGTCGATCGGCTTTGTCGTGCGTCCAGACGTGCAGGAACCGGCCGACCAGCTTAACCGTCTCAGACGACGCTTTATGCACTTTCAGACGGTACTGGCGGCCAAGATAAAGACAGGTCTCGCCTGAAACAAAGCTGGGGAGCGGGGAAGCCGGCTTGAATTGCTCAAAGTATCTCCATTGGCTCAGAATCCAGGCTTGCCGCTTCTCGATACGTTTCAGGAGTCGGTCGAGATCGGCCCCCCTCGGAGCGACAATTTCCAGTCGCTGGTCGGGATGGACCGTGATTGCAAGGCTTCGTCGGTTGCGGTATTCGATCTGGAAGGGGAGTTGAAGGCTGCCGAAGCTCAGGAGATAGCCTCCACTGGGCTGACCGTTTTCGATCATTGGCCATACCTCCGCCGCGCGATCTCCAGGCATTTTTCAAGGATCGTGTCGATCTCGTCGAAACTCAGCGCGATTCCCGTGTCGCTCTTGAAATCGTGAAGCGCGTCCTCGATCTCGATCTGCATGCGGTTCTGCACGTCAAGATTAGCTGTCCAGTTAACGATCCTTTCCCTTTGAATGATTTCGTCGATGCGCAGTGCCGTCTGAGCGAAAGCCTCCCGGCACTCATGGTCGCCCGAGTGGGCTGACAGGGATTCCAACATGACACCAAAAAAAGCTCTGGCTGCATCTTGATTACGCAACGCAGAAGGCAGTCCGTCATCCCCACGGTTGCGGATATTCTCGGCAATCTCGCTCACGCGAGCCAGATAATCTCGGTCTGCCAACCGACGTTGTCTAAAAGCCCGAATGGCTTCTTCCAGGAGTTCAGAAAACTTGCGATAGAAGGCAGGGTCCTCGTCCATTCGCTCTTCGATCGTCTTCTTCGTCCGGTGTGCGATTGTGTCCGCCCGCGAGGCAGTGCCCTCGACTTTCTCAAGCTCCTTGAGGAAAGCGTCCTTATCGAAGATGTTCACCAGATTGGTGACTTTCTCAACGTTGCCGGTGGTCACGTGCGTGTCGATCAGCTTTTGAATCTTTGCTTCGTATTCTTTGAAATCCACCGCCAAAGCATAGCGACGTTTAACGGCCGCACGAAGATTCATGAAGAAGGTGAGGTCTTTCCGGTATCGCTCGACCTTCGCATCCGGCGTTTGCTCGATGAATCGGGTTGAAGAGAATGCCATCGACAGGGATTTGCTGAAGTCGCGGAGGCACTCGAAAAACCGCTCGCGGAGGGCCTCATCGGCCAGCTTTCTCTCGTACTGCTCCTCATCCTGCTTGTTGTTGATGTCCTGGAAGAGATTCAGCAAATCGGTGTGGCGGCGGGGGAGCTTTTCTATTTCCTCGGCAACATCGGTAAGCGTTAAATCCAGGTCAGTCTGGTCGTATCCTTCGAGCGCACCATAAGCATCGAATGCCTTGTTGAGGTTCTGAAGCACTCCGCGATAATCGAGGATGTACCCGAAGTCTTTCCCGTCATAGAGGCGGTTGACGCGGGC
>DASRSQ010000257.1:0-10099 GCA_035656475.1 Gemmataceae bacterium
CAGAGCTTCCTTTATCGCTGGTTTGCCATCGGGAAGGCTAGGCGTGATGGTTTGCTTGTGGAGTTCAGTAAGAACGTAACCGCGACATCTGAAGAGATTCACGGTGCCGTTTTTCACGCGGCTGCCGAATGCCCGCTGACCAAGGACGGAGATTTTGATGATAGCCTTGTGCCCAGAATCAGGGCGATTATCGCCGAAGAGGATGAGCAGTAATCACCACCCGACCGCTCGCCAAGCATCCAAGAGCCAACAAGCCTGCCAACAGTCACAGAACGCAACTTTGCCCACGTTGGGGTGGGGTCAGGATCACGCGGATGCAGAGCGTCGCAAATCTTGTCGATGATGTGCGATTGCTCAGTCTGTTCATTGAAAAATGGCTTGGACACGAGCGCGCTTCTGTAATGAAGTCTGGGGATAAGTCGCTCTATCTCGTTTCCTATCAATACTATACAGGTAGACACGTCTCCTCGCTAGGCCGGTTCCCTGGGTTTGATTTCAGCCACCTGCGCAACCAAAAACCCCAGACGCCTTGCGGCGGCTGGGGTATAAGTTGGTGCAGCGGGACTCGAACCCGCACGCCCGATAGGGCATCGCGTTGGCAACGCGACGTGTCTGCCATTTCACCATGCAATGCGCCGGGAGGGACTTGAACCCTCACGCCCTTGCGGACACAGGCTCTGTAAACGCACTCGCAAGTGCCCTTACAGAGACCCGCGCGTCTGCCATTTCGCCACCGGCGCGGCTAATCATAAGGACGCACATCGCTGGCAAAGCTAACGGAGAATTCCGTCATTTGTCCGACTTGTCTGCCAGATGATAGCGCCGCCAAGAAATTGTTGGTGGCGTTTGCTCGATTGAGTTTTCCTGGAGAGAAGGCGTCGTTATGTGGCAGAGAAGCCAAACATCGAAAATCATAGTTCGGTAATGCCCGATCAATTTAGCGGTACAGAATGGTACAGAATCCGTTGCAAACCATTGAAAAACAGCGTAAAATGTAGAAAGTTACGGCGTCCATCGAGTGCCGGTTTTCTTCCCGAAGTTCTTTTCCAGACAGGCTTTTCAAGCAAATCGTAAAAACCCGGCCGCTGGTCTTCGGAACCATAGGTTGGGGGTTCGACTCCCTCCGGGCGTACTAGGTAGTTTTGCGTAGGCTCGCAACCGTCAGCATCCATCTGCATATCTCGGCGAATCTCTTGGGCTTCCGTCCATTCTTGCGAGCCGTTGCCAACCATCACGGCCGCTTGCTGCGCCCGATTTTGCGCCACTACTGCGCCGGATTCTGCGCCGCTTTGCGCCGCGCGATCGAAGTCGGCTTCCGTAACCTGCAGGTAGTGCGCCGAGGCGATGCGGGCCGAGTTGCCGATCCACTCGCATACGACGTGCAACGGGTACTCCGCTGCCAGCTCCGTCTCGCGGGATGCTCGGAGATTGTGGAACAGCTTCGGCCATGCCTTCACGCCGGCCCGCTTGATGATCCGCATGAGCTGCGTCCGCAGGTTGGCGTTCGTTGCGTCGCGATAGCGATTGATGACGAACTCCGTGCCGGGCTTCGCCAGGTCGAACGCCTCTTCCAGGTAGGGCTTCAATTCCGGGAAGATGGGCACGAGCCGGTCGCCGTTGTCGGCGTGGTGCTCCGTCTTGGGAGCGTGGATGAGAATGCGATTCTTGCCGAAGTTCACATCCTGCCAGCGCAGAGTCAGCACTTCGGACGGACAGCGCACGCCCGCGAATCGGCAAAGCGCAATGATGAGCCGCCACTCCGTGTCAGGGCATGCGTCGATGACTTGGCCCGTCACTTCGCGTGACACGAAATGCTTGCGGGTTTCGTTGGTCTGTGCCATCGCCTTGATGCACTCGAATGGATTCTCGGTGATGATCTTGTCCCTCAGCGCCGCTTTGAAGAACTGCTTGGCGTATTTGATCGTCCTGCCGATGGTTGCCTTGGCGTAGCCCGCCTTCTGCATGTCGGCAACGAAGTTCTCGGCCATGCTCGACGTGATCGTCCTCACGTCCACCGTGGAACCGTAGAAGTCCGTCAGCCGTCCCTTGGCTTGCAGGAAATTTCGCAACGAGTTCGCTTTGCTGGTGTCGCGCTTGCGAATGAAGTCGTCCAGGAACTCGCCAAGGGTCATGCTGTTTCGGGGCGTCGTAAGTCCCACCGCGGCCAGCTTCGCGTGCAGGCTGTCTTCGATGCCGCGCAGCCAGGCCGCCGTCTCACCGTCAATCGGCGTGTTGCTGATGGACGCGGCGTTGAGCGCCTCGACGCGCACCAGGATCGACTCCGCCGCCTTCATCGGCATTTTGCCGAGGCGGATCGCCTTGCGGTCGCCGTTGCCGTTTACGAAGAGGATGCGCCGCCGTCCGCCGCCGTCGTTGCTGATGCTCGCCATGGTTCGTGTCCTTCCGAAGAATTCCAAGGTGTGTTCTACTTAGGCGTCGCTGTCAACTGCGAGGCTATCCGCTAAATCGAATGCCCCTGGAGGCGGAGCGGGGCCAGCTTCGTCCCAGATGTCGCCCGACGCGAGCCGATGGAGGTAGCGGACGGCCGACGTGAACGCCGACCAATCCCGTTGTCGGTGATGCTGCATGGCGAGGCCGATAGCGTCGTCGAGCACTCGCTGCAGCGAAGCGAAGTTTGCGAACCTCGCCGATGCGAAACGCCGCTCCCAGGCAAGCCGCCAGTCCGGATTGCGTTTCAAATCCGCCACGTACAGGCGCAGTTCGGCCAGGGCGAGGTCGCCATCGAGGAGCGCCAGCATCTCCCCCTTGCAGGCTTGCAACTGCGCCAGGAGTGCCGGCGCCATGGCGGATTGAGGCCGGTAGCGGATCGAGCCATCGAGTACGCGGACTTCAATGCCGAGGGCCGCTAGGTCGTCGAGGAGGGCCGCCGCCAAGGAAGAAGGCGCGTTCAGGATCATGCGATTTCCCCCCAATCTCCGTCATCAGAACAGCCGGGGAGGTCACTGACATTACTGTCGGAAGGGGGCGCGGGCACCCTTTTGGCAGTATTGTCGGTCTCCCGCCCCGGAGTGTTCCGCAGAATTGCGGAATTGATGCGAAAGATGATCTTTGGCTTTCCGCCGGTCTCGATCTCCACCTCCCTGAGCCAGCCCAGTTCCACCAACAATTCAGCCGCCAGCTCTAAGGAATCCCTGTCCAGGCCCGCCCAGCCGTTCCTGTAGACGCTTCGCAGGCTGAAACCGTCCTGAACCTCACCTTGCTTGATTCGCTTGCCTAGGGCTTTTGCTGCGGCTGCAGTCGGATCGGTGACGATGGCGTAGATACGCCGTGCGTGAGATTCCAGATAGCGCGCCCAGGCGAGCGCCTTCTTCAGTGCCTTGCTGCCGATAGGACCAACGGTGCCGTCTGCCAGGTGTATCAGCAGCGCTAGGCTTGGGATCAGGCTCCGATACTTCGCGAGATGGGACTCGATTGCCGGATGCTCTTCGCCCGACCGGACGCGTGGCTCCAACTCCGCACGCCAATCGTCGAACAGGCCTTGCGCCTCCTGATCAAAACGCAAGTAAGGCACCTCGCCCGCAGGATCCGCGCCAACGCGCAACGGGTCCAAGATGTCCATCGCTTGAAAGATTGCCCATGCCTTTTGCTTGGCGTCTGTGTCCGGCCACCGGTCCACATTGCGCCAATTCTGCTTCACGTCCGGATACACGGCCAACTGGAATCGCTGCATCAACCCGTCATCGCCAGCGCCGCCGTGGACGGCTGCGCGAAGGTAGCTTGCCAACCGGCCAGGTTGGATTCCGCCGAACACCGATAGAGTCACGGACTCGATTTCCAGAGTCCCGCGCCCGATCCGGTCATAGGTGAACTTTCCTAGGCCGTCCCATGCTTCGATGTAGAAGGCGCGAGCGCCCTCTTGTCCTTCCTTGTCGAGGTGCTCGAACAGGCCAGGAATCTCGTCGCGAAAGGCCGTCAGTCCGTTCGGATTCTGGTTCAACAGTTCCCCGAGCTTCTCGACGGTGGAATCGTTCACGACGTAGCGCCGCCGCGTCGGTTCCGAAGGCACCTCGATGGCCAATTCCTGCGCCGCTTTCTCTGGGTCGTCCTTATCCTTGATCGCATTCGCGACAAGCAACCGGCGATGCTTCTTCTGTTCCTCCGCGATCAATCGCTTGACCTCATAGGTTGCTTGCTCTTGCGTGAACTTATCTCTTGCAGCCTCTTCCAGCCGGTGCAGAAAATCGAACGGCTGCCGGATGGCGGGAGTTTTCATGATGCCAGGCCGCCCGATAGCTGCACCCCAAAGATTTGGAATGACGAGCCAATCGTCGTGACGTTTCGGCCGGATGCCGATCTTCTTGCCCACCACGCCCGCGAGGGCGACCATGATCGCTGCCGCCGTGAAATCGGGTGGACACTGCATCCGCTCGGCAACATCGCTGACGTAGGCAGCAAAAGCGTTCGGCAGCATTTCGTAGTCGAACGGCAACACCGCGGGCAGATCATTCGGGATCGCTTGCAGTTCAGGCCATGGCTCAGCGTTGCTAACAGGCGTGGGGTCTGCGCCAGTTGCTCGCGTCTTCGCGCTCTTACGGACTTTCTCTTTCCAGTCGTTCACGCATCACCTCCTTCTCGGACAGTGATGATGTCTGCGACCGGTTCGGCCAGCAACTCCCGCAGTTCATCAGGGAACACGTCGGCGATCTGGCGCAGAAGGCGAAGCAAGACTGCCACTTGATCGCGTTGCTGGTACAGCCAGCTCAGATACGAATTGACCTCCCGGCAGCGGTCGCAAGTCCGGTCGGGTGTGCAACCAAGAGTGCAGGGCCGCCGCTCCAGATCGCGTTGAGCGAGCAACTTCGCGACGCGTGCACGGTGTTTACAGGCTGGACAGGGGCCATCAAACCTGGGACCGCAGATGCCGCAGATGTCGGTATCGCAAGACCAGTCGGAGAGTTCGCCGACGATATCGGGAATGAAGTCGGGCTCGCGGGGGGGAATGTTCACTGCGCACCCCCCGTCGTTTTTTGCGATTCGATATACCGCGCAATGTCAGCCATGTCGTACAGGACACGGTTGCCAATGCGGACCACCGGCAGTGGGCCGCGTGGGGCTGAGATGCTAAACAATGTTCTCTCACCAATATTCAACGCCTTTGCCGCTTGCCCCACGGACAGCAGTTGTGGCGGAACAATGTTACTCATGCTCCACCATCCTTTCGCGAGGCGCGTTCCCTCAGAGCCCGCTGCACTTCAGCTAGGTCAAAAAGGACTGGACGCCGGCCCGCGCGCAAGCAAGGGATCCACCCGCGTCGCGCCCATGCGAGGACCGTTGCCGGCTTCACATGCAGTTGCTCGGCCAACCTCCGAGCGTCGAGTAGGTTCGTGGGTTTCACGATAATCCTCCGTGTGAATTGAGATCACCGAAGGCAATCGTAGCTGCGGATAGGTGGGCTTTCGTGGGCGAAAAGGTGGGCAAAGGTGGGGAAAGGTGGGCACTAAGAAATGCGATATCGTCTTCCCGTGGTCCCAGGAAACTGAATTGCTTCGCGCCAATCGGGATCCTTTTCGGCAAGCCGCTTGAGCACCTTCCGCGCATCGCCATGGCCACTCATACGATCCAGATTGTCCTTTGATAGGCCACTTTCCCCAGCGTCCAGCAGTGCCTTAACTACGTCGTACTGCGCACGGGTGAGAGGACCTTTCTGCTGTCCCATGACCTTCGGCCCTGCAGCGGGGCTGCCAAGGACGACACGCGGCCCTTTAAACTGTTTTCGAGGATTGCGCTTTTTTCGTGGCCGGCGAAGTTTGGCAGGTTTGGCTTCGGCTGATTTTCTCCCCTTTCTCGTTTGCCGGCTTGGTGAGGGAGATGCTGACTTGGTAGCTGTGGAGGTGACTGGCAACTGACCCAGGATCGCAGCCGTTCGCCCATCCCGGTCGCACATGAGCAATTCATCCCGTATCATCCGAAGCGTTTCCAGATCACTGCCTGTAGCGTGATCGCTGGGCAAGCCGAGATCATCAAGCTCCTGATCTGGAGGGGTAAATAAACGGCTCGGCAGGGGTGGCATTAGTTCCACGGGCTTATCAGAATACCAAGCAAAGTGTTGCAGCCAGGCGGGTGGGAACGCTTGCTGCGTATGCTCGGAAATCAGCCGTAGCAAATTGAACAATGGCAACGCAAGATAAGATCTCAACGTATGCCTTGTCGCAGGTGTTTTGTCGTGGGCACGGACTCGCCATTCACGGGCGAGTTGCTTCAGGACTATTAAGAGAGAGGGACTATCTTTGGGTGAGGCGAGGGCCATGTGCTGCTTCCTGCACGGGCAAACTCGCCCGGCATCGCCCCGGAAACAGCAAAGGACGAATGCCAGGCGAGCCGAGCCGGTTCATGAGGCCGGCCTTCCCGCATTGTCACTATATTGCAGTCATCGACAGTCATTTCGAGATACCGTTGTTTCGCCTGAAATCCACGCGAACAACCTGTCCTGCCCGCACCGAGACGTCGCGGGTTTCAACTAACGAGCCGCTGCCGGGCTGCCCTACCTGGACGACTTGAATTTCGAAAGTGTAGTCTGAACCGGATACGAGCTTTGGCGTGCGAAATAGCCTGCTAATACCAGTGGCATTCGTTTTTTGCCCATTGAGTGATACGGTTGCGGCTGGATCGTCGATCATGACTCTCAATAACGCGGTATCTCGATCCTTGGCAAGCTCAGCCTGATCCTGATAGAACTCGTTTACCACGTTGCGAATGGATGACTCGACTGCGGCACGTTTTGCGTTCTCTGCTGCCTGTCGAGCGGCAACCACGGCGGCCTGCTCGTCTGCTTCCTTTTTTGCCTGTTTGGCGAGCTTCTGGCGAACCTCTTGAGCCCGAGTTTCCGCCTCTTGGCGCTTCTGCTCATCAGCCTCTCGCATCTTAGATAGTCGAGCAGCTTCCGCATCAAGTCGCCGTTGCTCCATCTGCCGGCGAACAAGTTCTAATTCTGCTTCCTCTGCTTGTTTCTTTTCTCGCAACATCCGGATCTTGTTTTGATCTGTCAGCCATTTTTCTTCTTCTTCCTCCATCCGACGCTTTTTCTCGTCTGACCGGCGTTTTTCATCGAGTGCAGGCGACTCCCCATTGTCCTGCGATTTAGCCTCGGGGACAACGGGCTTTGAAATTTCGTCTACCTTCAAATCTCCCGTCGGTGGCGGAACAGAATCCAGCTTTACTGGTCCGGTCGGGGGCGGAGCTTCCAGCTTCACTGGTCCGCGCGATGCAGTTCCCGCGTGGAATGTTGCAGGGCCCGCGAGCTTCTTAGCAGTTGATGATGGTACATCACGATGGGCCAAGTAGACCCCCAGCGCAAAAACTGCTACCACTCCCCCTATCATTGCCCAGCCAACGACGCTTTCTCGCCCCAACGCCATTTGTGATTCTTGAGTTTGTGTCGATTGCCCGCGTGGTTGCGGCGCGTGATTGCTGGACCGCTCTGCATTGCCTCGTGGCCCTTGATTCTTGTTTGAAGTCCGTTGTTGGGATTCAAGATTCAGTTGCTGTAGCATCTCGTCATATGCTTGGCGCTTGCGGGGATCACGCAACGTTTCCCATGCGGCCTGCACTTCTTTGAACCGGCGTTCCGAATCGACATCGCCTGGATTGCTGTCTGGGTGGTGCTGCTTCGCCAGCGCCCGGTACGCCTTCTTGATCTCTCTGGCAGAAGCCGTTTGCTCAATGCCGAGTATGTCGTAGAAAGTGGGCATCTTTCAGTTCCACCTGCCTGGTTGGCGCCAGTTACTAGCGAGTGAATCTCTCAAACTCAGTAAGCGTCACACTGTATTGCTTTAGCCATCCTCCTATGATCTTCTGATTGGTTCCAGCAATCATGTCGTGAGCTGTGGAAATGTAGGCAGATCCATCCTTACCGACAAACCCAGCACCCCAAAATCCGTACCGCTGGTTCCATTCGTTCATCCGTTCCAGAGAGATGTCCTCCCTGTCTTTTGTTCTGAATCCAAGACTCAGAATTGTCAAGGCGGTGCCTCCGTTGCGAACGGTTGCCTTGAGCCCGCTCGGAAATGTGAGCCAGTACAGAACCAACTTCTTTCCTTCCTTGTCCGTAGATTCTTTCCGCACCCATTCGAGTTTTTCTTTGTCGAAGATCTTTTCCAACGTCTTGTCGGAGACGCGACTGAAAAGTGGCTCATCGTCCTGCGCGCGAGCCCCACAGACGAACGCCATAATAAAGCAAGATGCGCAAACTTGCCGAAGCATAGGCTGCCCCATTGAACGGTTAAAGTTGGAACGGAAACGCATTCAAGCATAAGTATCGAGCACGCTAAACGCCAAAGGAATTCACGCGGTTGCCGGAAGTTTGCAGTCGCCCTTCAACGGAACCCCAGTCTGCCGTACGCGGTGATAGCTCATATTCCCGCCGACTCGCTTGTGGTTTTATCCTCGCCGGGCACAAGGCTCGCGGCATAGTCCGCCAGCTCGTCCCAATCCGGAGGATCCGGCCACGCGAACAACTTCAAGGGAACGCCGCGTCGCCGGTAGCGGCAGGCCCGGACGCGCACCTGGCGGGTGTTCATCCGTAGCTTCTCCGCAACCTCGGTCGTCGATGCTGATGTCTGCCACGTCTCGATGAACTGCTTCGGCGTGGGCCTCGCGTACTTCTTGCGCGCCATGAGATCGTCCTTTCCTGGCCGGCGTTTCGCCTGATTGCACTGCGCTGCCGATGCGCTGCCGATTCCACGGTGAATAGGCGTTTCAGTCCAAGCTGCTGTTCATCGCAATTCTAGCAAGCGGCGAGGCTTACCACACGTCCCCATTCGATTTTCACGCAATTTCGCGCATGCGCCCAACGCAGACGCGCGTGGGCGTTCCACGAAAGCGGGATAACCCCACGACCACCCTGTTGAGCCCCCGGGAGGGGCTGGTTCAAGACTGCGGGCCTGGCCGGGGCAGGAGTCTCTTTGCGCGCAGCGCGCAAGGCCCGCCCTGCGGTGGCGCGCGCGTTCAGGGGGATATGGATCGCGGTTGTTTTTGGATGAGTTTTGCCGATTGACGGCGCGACCTTTCGCGAGGCGATGCGATTTCCGCAACGCCATTACGCGAAAGGGGATGCGTCATGAAGGCGGTGCAGGTACGTGCTATGGAGTTGAGGGCAACGGGGATGAGCTATCGGGCGATCGCGCGTGAGCTGGGGATTGGGACATCCGCAGTGGGAAAGTATGTGCGGTGTGGGGCAATGGGAATGGAGGTGGCCGAGCGGGGTGGCAGGAGCGGCCCTACGGCAGCGACTGAGGAGCGCAGGCGCGCCAAGGCTGCGGACAGGGAGCATCGTAAGGCGAAGCGTGAGGAGTTGAGGCTCAAGAGGAACCTGAGCCTGGAACGCATGGCGAAGATCGAGCAGAAGCGGGATCAGGTGCTGGAGCTACGCCGGCAGGGGCTATCGTGCGCGAAGGTGGGTGCGATGCTGGGGCTGACCAGGCAGCGAGTGCATCAGATCGAACGTGCAACCGGCGCACACGTCGCCGCCGAGCATAAGGCAGAGCGTGAGAGCCAGGCCGCCGATTTGCGAGAACGGAGCAGGAGCATGGACAAGGCGGACATGTGCGACACCACGGGAGAGCGTGCGAGCTGGCAGGAAGCAAAGGCCCAGAGCAAAGCACGAAAGGCCGAGAGCACACTGGATGCACTGGTGCAGGGTCTTGCGGCCGGGGCAGCGATTGGGGCCGCAGTGTGGGCAGAGATCGCGTTGCTGCAGGGGGCAATGGTGTAAGCCAGATGGCGGGCACGGATGCCCCATGGGTTTCCTACCTGCAACTATCGCTAGAATAATTGCCTCAGTTCGGAGGGCGTCATGTCCGATTTCAGCGAGCGCATTGGGAAGATCATCAAGGACAACGACAAGGTCGTTCCGCCCACGCCAGAGCCACAGAAGCCCACGCCAGTGCCACAGATACCGCTCCCTGTGGTTGGTGGTGGGCTTTGGATTCCCATGCGCTACATCGTCATGATCGTGGTCCTCGTGGCATTGGGCATTGCAGTAGCGTGGTCCCAGCGCACCCCGGACAAGCCAGCGAGATATAGCCAAATGTTGTGGATAGCCGAGTGAAAAAGGCGGCGTACTTTGGAAGAGATTTGCTAA
>DASRSQ010000258.1:0-2986 GCA_035656475.1 Gemmataceae bacterium
CTTCGCAAGGCCAAGGCAAGGGACACGTCGTGTTTGAACACGGCGATTGCCGACGCGCTAGACAGCGTGACGGCCAGCGATGCAGTCAACTGGTTCGCCCATTGCGGTTACCCGCACACCAAAACGTGAAACGCTCTAAGGCCGATTTGCAGGTCCAATTCAGACCCATCGGGGCCGATTAGACCTTCGACCTCTGACGCAGTCATTCCAATTTGGATCCTCTCGCAGTTGGCCGCACTGATACGCGAGGAGGGCGCCAACCACCAGCCGACGATTGCGGCTACCGGAACCAACGCAATGCATCCAATCACGGCGAAGCAACAGCGCATGTTCATTCCTTCATGCGAAACCGTATTGGCGACTCCGGGTCCGGTCCTTTCGCCAGGATTTGCACCAGGTCTTTCCCCCGATACCAGGCCCGCGATCGCTCCTGAAGAGGCACCTCCGCGAACACGGCTTGCCGGACGCGCCCGCGATCGTACTCGACGAGGATCGTACACGCGCCGCCTCGCCATGCCTTCAGGCCGGTCAGTCCGTCTTCGTGGATCTGGGTGACATCCCGTTGTCCCATCCATTCGTTGATCGTGTCGCCCGGGCCGCCGAGAATCTCCTCCACATCGTTCTCGGTCATGCCCTTGCTGATTCGCTCGAACCGGGCCTCGGTGACCTGGTGCGTCGGCAAGAGGAGCCAGGCCACGACGAGCGCAGCGGGAGCCAGCGCGAAGATGGCGATGCGGCGATAGCGGCGATTGCCCATGCAAGGACCCCCGAGCATCGATATTACCTTTTCCGCCCTCGGTTGTTCAAGCCTTTGCTCGCGCGAAACGGATGCGTGTCCTCATATCTTCACATGCGCGCGCAATTCTTTTTTTCGACGCGCGGAAAAATTGTTGACGCACACTCGCGCTGCCTATACTGATGAATATTCTATCTGAAAAGATGGCGCCGAAACCGCCGGCGATTCTTGACCATTCTATCGCTCGAGACAACGTTTCACTTTCTTCTCGCACGAGGCTCCGTTCTGATGGAAATGATCGATCAGTGGAAAGTCCAGGACTCCCATGATGTCTACGAAGTTGGACAGTGGGGCAAGGGCTATTTCGCCGTCAACGACAAGGGCCATGTCACCGTTCATCCGAACAAACGGCCCGATCAGGCCATCGACCTGAAGCTGCTCATCGATCAACTCCAGGATCGCGGTATCCAGCTCCCGATCCTGCTCCGCTTCAGCGATATCCTCCGCCATCGCGTCGGCGAGATTCACGAAGCCTTCAAGAACGCCATCAGCGAATACAACTACACCGGCAATTACGTCTGCGTCTATCCGATCAAGGTCAATCAGCAACGCCACGTCGTCGAGGAAATCCTCGATTACGGCAAACCGTTCGGCTTCGGCCTCGAAGCGGGTTCCAAGCCCGAGCTGCTCGCCGTCCTCGCGGTCACCAACGGCGGCGAGACGCCGATCATCTGCAATGGGTTCAAGGACGACGAATTCATCAAGATGACGATGCTTGCCACCAAGATGGGCAAGCACATCATCCCGGTTGTCGAAAAATTCAGCGAGCTGGAGTTGATCACGCGCTACGCCGAGGACCTGAACGTTCGGCCCACGATCGGCGTTCGCATCAAGCTCGGCGCCCGTGGCGCGGGCCGTTGGCGCAACAGTGCCGGCTTCCGCTCCAAGTTCGGCCTGACGCTCACCGAGGCGCTCGAAGCGTTTGACTTCCTCAAGCAACGCGGCATGGAAGATTGCCTGCAACTCGTCCACTTCCACCTCGGCAGCCAGATCACGAACATTCGCAATATCAAGAGCGCGCTGACCGAGGCGTCGCGCGTCTATTGCGAGCTGTACCGCGTCGGCGCCGGCGTCAAGTATCTCGACGTCGGCGGCGGCCTCGGCATCGATTACGACGGCTCGCAGACCGATTTCGAATCGTCGGTCAACTACACGCTGCAGGAATACGCCAACGACGTCGTCTTCCGCATCAAGAATGTCTGTGACGAGTGCGCGGTCCCCTACCCCACCATCGTGTCCGAATCGGGACGGGCCGTCGTCGCCTATCACAGCATGCTCGTTTTCGACGTGCTCGGCGTGTCCAACTTCGACCGCTACACCGTGCCGCCGGAGATCCCGAACGATGCGCCGCAGCAGGTGTCGGACCTGTTCGGCATCTTTCGCGATCTTAGCAAGAAGAACATGCTCGAAGGCTACCACGACGCGGTCCAGGCGATGGACGATTCGCTGGCGATGTTCAACGTCGGCAATCTGACGATTGAACAGCGCGCCCTGATCGAACGGCTTTTCTGGGCGGTCTGCAACAAGATCCTGAAGATGATGCAGGAACTCGATTACGCCCCCGAGGAATTGCAGGGTCTGAAGTCGATGCTGTCGGACACGTACTTCTGCAACTTTTCCGTGTTCCAGTCGATGCCCGATAGCTGGGCGATCAAGCAGCTCTTCCCGATCATGCCGATCCATCGCCTGACCGAACAGCCGACGCGCCGGGCGGTCCTCGGCGACATCACCTGCGACTCGGACGGCAAGATCGACCAGTTCATCGACCTGCGCGACGTCCGCTCGACGCTGGAGTTGCACCCGTTCAACGGCCAACCCTATTACCTCGGCGCGTTCTTGCTCGGCGCGTACCAAGAAATCCTCGGCGACCTGCACAACCTTTTCGGCGACACCAACGCCGTCCACGTCCGCCTGGACGACGATGGCGAAATCGTGCTCGACGGCGTCGTCAAGGGGGACACGGTCCGCGAGGTGCTCGCCTACGTCCAGTACAACGGCGACGAGTTGCTGAATCAGTTGCGCAAGGACGTCGAACGCGCGGTGCGCGTGAACAAGATCACCGTCCAGGAATCGCGACAACTCTTGCGGTTCTACGAGACCGGCCTCGAAGGTTACACATATCTTGAAGAGCCGTGATCAGGCGAGCCGTGCTGCGTGAGCAGCCGGGTTACGGCCTTAACCCGGTCGCGT
>DASRSQ010000259.1:0-13047 GCA_035656475.1 Gemmataceae bacterium
CAGGCGGAACTACCAAAGTCCACCATTCATGTGCTGACCGGGCCTCGCTCGGAACTTGCGGTGCGTGCCGGTGACCTGATCCAGCTGGAGCACACGTTTTCGCTGCTCGAGTCCGCGCCCAAGGACGCATTCGCGATCACGAGCCAGCCGAAACATGTCGCCTTCGTCCGCACTTTCCGGATTGCGAATCCGAAGCTCATCGGCCCCGAGCGCGCGACCATCGCCGCCCTTTTCAAGGCCGAAGGCCGGGGGCGATCGATCATCAATCTCGAGATTATCGAAAAGAACGGCAAACGCCTGGTGCAGACGTGCCAGGTCGACGTGCGTTAAGCCTGATCCGCCTCGCAGAGGCGGGCAGACTGTGTGCCGTTTGCAGACGCGGTATTTCGCGGCGGAACGGGTTCAATCCGGCGTCTTGCCCCACCTCCAGATCAATAGAGCAACACGCCGCCGCAGATGTTGTATGCCTGCCCGGTGACCATGCGGGCTTCGTTGCTCGCAAGATAGACGGCGAGCGGAGCGATGTCTTCGGGCTCGAGCCGGCCGCCGATCGGCGTCATGGCCTGTTCGAGTTCCGCGAAGGACATGCCGCGGCGCTGGGCGTCATACTCGATGCGCTTGTCGTTCATGACCGTGTGGACTGGGCCAGGGCAGATGGCGTTGACGGTGATCCCCTCGCGCGCGATTTCCAGCGCCAGTGTCCGCGTCAGGCCGAGCAATCCGTGCTTGCTGGCCGCGTACGCCGCCCCGTGCAAGCTTGGCATTTTCGAGTTGATCGATGCGATGTTGATGATGCGGCCCCACTTCTGCTGACGCATGTGCGGCAGCACCGCCTTGCTCAGCTTGTAAGGCACCGTCAGGTTCAGATACAGCGACAGCTCCCAGAACGCGTCATCGAACTCGGCGACCGGCTTCGGATTCGAACTGGACCCGATACCCGCGTTGTTGACGAGGATGTCGACCGGCCCGAGCTTTGCCGTCACCTGTTCGATAACCTGCCCGGCCCCATTCTTTTGGCTCAAATCCGCGACGATGGCAACCCCCTGGCCGCCCGCTTTTTTGATGTCTGCGACTGCCCCCTCAACTTCCACCGCCGTCCGCGCCATCACGGCGACCGTCGCGCCCGCCTTCGCCAGCGCGAGCGCGATGGCTCGCCCAATGCCGCGACCGGCTCCAGTGACCAGGGTGATTTTTTTAGCAAGTGAGAACATGGTTTGAATCCGGGTATCCGTGTGCGACCTGTCAGGTGTTCACGATCCTGTGGGCTGCGAACCCCACTCTGATAGTTTATCGTTCCGACCAGAATTAGTCGAAATCGTCGGCGAGGCAACCGATGGGACGCGTGCGCGAACGTGTTGTTGTTGCCCGCGCCGCTTTCGAAACGGTCCGGCAGAAGCGCTGCCTTGAAATCCAGGCACCGACGTTGCGATCGGTCGATACGGGCCGCGGATTTCAGCCGGACTATTGGGTCTGGGATCCTACCACCCGAGCTGACTCAGGCGGGCATTTTGTAATAGGAAAATGCTCGGCTTCTCACATCGTCCGGGCGCTGCTGCCGTCGCTTCTAGTAACTGGGGCAGCGCCAGGCCCAGCGTCGACAGTGCTCCGGCCTGAAGTACCTGTCACCGAGTCCAGTTCCGAACCAATGATTCGCACCTGTGAATCACGATCGAAGGCACGCTCTTGTTTCCCGTCTTACAGGGAACCAAGGGCTCTTCCAGTGCAAACTACAGCGATGCGGCTTGTCTCCTACAATTCCCAAGTGTCGGCCGAGTTCCGCCGGAAATCCTTACGAAAGCGTGCTGAAATGGCAAACCAATTGCGTTGTCTATGCTGCGTCCTGTGTCTATGCTTCTCGCTGGCAATCCCGGCGGCCCAAGCCGGCGAGCCCGACTTGTCGCGCATCGCATTCGGATCGTGCGCCAAGCAAGACAAGCCGCAGCCGATTTGGGACGCAGTGATTGAAACCAAGCCGCAACTGTTTGCGTTTCTCGGCGACAACATCTATGCCGACACCGAGGACATGGAAGTGATGCGCGCCAAGTACGCTTTGCTTGGCAAGCAACCGGGATTTCAAAGGCTCAAGCAGACGTGCCCGATCATCGCGACCTGGGACGATCACGATTACGGCGCCAACGATGCGGGAGCCGAGTATCCCAAAAAGCGCGAATCGCAGCAGGTTTTTCTCGACTTCTTCGGCGTGCCGAAAAATGACCCGCGCCGAAAACAGGAGGGCGTTTATTCAGCGCACCTGTACGGGCCCATGGGAAAGCGCGTGCAAATCATCCTCCTGGATGGCCGCTATTTTCGCAGCCCGCTGAAGAAGGGCTTCAAGCCCGGCGAACCCGGCGAAGGGTATCGCGGCATCTACGCGCCGAACACCGATCCCGATGCGACCATGCTCGGCGCGGCACAGTGGCGCTGGCTCGAAGCACAGCTCAAAATCCCCGCCGACCTCCGCCTCATCGGGTCCGGAGTGCAAGTCGTTCCCGACGAGCATGGCTCCGAGATGTGGGGCAACTTCCCCAACGAACGCAAGAAGCTCTTTCGACTCATCCGCGATACGAACGCCAACGGCGTCGTCCTCCTCAGCGGCGACCGCCACCTTGCCGAAATTTCCCGCTTGCCCGCCGATCACCGCGACGGCGTCGGCTATCCTCTTTACGATGTCTGCAGCAGCAGCTTAAACACGCCGAGCGGCAACTTCACCAAGTCGAAAGTCCGCTTCGCCAACGAGATCAATTCGTATCGCGTCGGCTTGACCTATTTCGACGTCAATTTCGGGAACGTGCTGATCGACTGGGACCAAACCGATCCGGTCATCCGCTTGCAGGTACGCGAAGAGCAAGGCAGCGTGGTTCTCCAGCAACGCTTGCACTTAAGCCAGTTGCGGAAGAAATGACGATAGCCACCGCCGCATCTCGACAGGAGCTTGACGGGTCGGCCGAAGGTGTCGAGCCCCGCCCCCGGACCGCATGAGGGTTGGGTGCGGCACGCCGCCCAGTGCGCCTGGCGAAGGTAGTGTGGATCGCAATCGATGGCGGTGACCGTGGCGCCGCGTCGCGCCAACTCGCTGTCCCGCGGCACCGGATAATGCGTCGCCGAATCGAGCGCGTTGTAGACCAGACTAGCCAGAGCCGCCTTCGGCGATCTTGACGGTGCCGGCACATCCGATTCGCTTTCGCGCTGTCGACGGCGATGGCTCCATCGTCAAGCTTTTCCTCAACCACGCGGGCAAGTTCAATGAAGAGCCTGATCGCGTGATCAAAGTGCCGATTGTCAACAAAGTTCCGCTTGTCGCGGACAATCACCGGATTAGCCACCGATGGTATGCATGGTCCGGTCCGGCTTCACGAACCGGGCCGTGTTGATCTCGTGCCCTTCCCATTTCTCCGATACGTTTCCGCGCACCAGAGCAGCGATCTGCTCCGGCGCAGCGCCGCCGCGCAAGAGCGGCTTCAGGTCAACCTCGTCCAGCGCGAAGAGGCAGTTTCGTAGCTTCCCCTCCGCCGTCAAACGGACGCGGTTACAGCTCATGCAAAACGGCCGGGAGACCGAGGCGATGATGCCGACACGCCCCTGGCCGTCGACGTAATCGAAGTCCATCGCCGGCGCCTTGGGATCATAGTTCTTGGCGGGCACGACCGGGCCGACGTGCTGCTCGATCTGTTCCAGAATCTCGTGCGCGAAGTAGACTTTGTCGCGCTCCCAGCGTTCAGCGCCGATTGGCATGTACTCGATGAAACGCATCTCCAGCCCGTGCTCGCGGGCATAGCGCGCGAGCGGCGCCACCTCGTGCTCGGTAACGCCACGGATGCTGACGGCGTTGACCTTGACCGGATCGAAGCCTGCCTTCTTGGCGGCCGCGATGCCTTCGAGCACCTTGTCGAGCCCCTCGCGCCGCGCGACCTCGCGAAAGCGGGCCGGATCCAGCGAATCGAGGCTGACGTTGATGCGCCGCAGCCCCGCATCGAAGAGCGGCTGGGCCATGTGCGCGAGCAGGATGCCGTTGGTTGTCAGACCGACGTCCTTGATGCCTGGAATCTTGCAGAGCATGCTGACCAGGCGCGGCAGGTCGCGGCGCAACAGCGGTTCGCCGCCGGTCAGGCGAATCTTGTCGATGCCGAGCGGCGCCACAATTTCGACAAAGCGCGCGATCTCCTCGAAGCTCAGAAGCTCGTGCTTGTCCATGAACACGACTTCTTCCGGCATGCAGTAGACGCAACGCAGGTTGCAGCGATCGGTAACGCTGATGCGCAGGTTGTTGTGCACGCGGCCGAAGGTGTCGATCAGCGGTTGTTGCAAAGGTAGATTCATGCGTCCCCGTTTAGCCCCGCCTCGAAGAGGCGCGCGGACAGTATCCATATTCGGAAAGTGGAACCTGTCCGCCCGCTTCTGCGAAGCGGGGCTAAACAATCATGCTCCTGGATGGACCCATTCGGTCGAGCCGTCGGCCCAGTTTTCCTTTTTCCAGATCGGCACCAGCTCCTTGAGCCGATCGATCGCGTATCGGCACGCCTCGAACGCCTGGCCGCGATGCGGACAGCTCACCGCCACGGCGACGCTGATGTCGCCGATTTCGAGATGGCCGAGGCGATGCTCCATCGCGATATCACCGACCGGCCATTGCCGGCGCGTGTCGGCCTCGATTTCGGCCATCTTCTTTTCTGCCATCGCCGGGTACGCTTCGTAGTCGAGGGCGACGGTGACGCGTTCGCCGGTCAGGTCGCGGACGGTGCCGAGGAACAGGACGACGGCGCCGCAATTGGCGCGCCGTACCTGTTCAGTGAGGGCATGATAATCGATCGGCTCACGCGTGAGGCGGATCATGTCACTCTTTCGGAAGTGCCTTGCCTTCGACAGTCTTGACGCCATCCTTCCTGACAACGGCAAGGACGTAGCGGAAGCCGGGGCGAAAGTCGCGCGTGGCGATGGCGAGGACGGTGAGATTGCCGTTGTCGTCGAGATTCACGGCGTTAACGTTGAGCAGGCTGCCAACGGTGTAGGCGGTGACAATGATGTTCTTGTCGAAGTCGACCTTTGGCACTTCCCCTTCGGCTTTCCATTCCTTCCAGACCTTCTCGAGCCCCTTGGCCGAGGTGATGACCGCAGGTTTGGACGCCTTCTCATCCGCGACGGATCCGCTCCATTTCTTGGTGATTTCGATTTTCTTCTTCTGAGCGAGCGCGTCGTTGGTGGAGAAGGCGGCAAGCAGGAGGCCGGCACACAGCAGGACGAGTAGGCGCGACATGAACGACTCCAGAGATTGTTGTTCGGATAAATACATCTTAGCCGCCGCTCACGGGTGGCAACAGAGCGACTTCCGCGCCCAGCGGAATCGGTGTCGCATCGTCGGCGTAGGCATCATTGACCGCGAACGCCGACTTTGCGAGCAAGCTCGCCAGTTGCGGATATTGCGCCGCGAGCCGCGACCGCAGTTCGCCGATCGTCGCGGACGCTGGCGTGGTCAGCTCGATGCGATCCGTGCCGACGAGATCGCGCGCCCTTGCAAAAAGCAGAATCTTCATCGCAGCACCAGATCCCGAATCGGCTCCCGCAATCGGTCAGCGACCTCGGGCAGCAAGCCATAGGCAAGGGCGAGATACTGGGCCGGATGCAGCGTGCGCTTGCCGGCGCCGTCCTCCATCTGCATGCGGCACGCGCTGCATTCGGTCGAACCGAACTGGCTGCCGACCCCGCGCAATTGCGTCAGCATTGTGTGTCCCGCCTGACGCGACAGATCGTAGTTGGCCGACTTCATGCCAAACGTACCCGCCATGCCGGAACAGCCGACGTCGATCGTGTTGAGTTGCAGTTCCGGGATCAGGTGCAATAGTCCCGGCCCCGCGACTGGCCCCGAAAGAGCTTTGACATGGCATGGCACATGATGGCCAATGTTGAGGCGCAGTGCCCCGAAGTCGGTCCGCAGCTTGCCTTGCTGATGGAGCTGTCCGAGAAACGTCGTCGATTCCACGGCGCCAGCGGCGACCGCGCGGGCGTCGTCGTCATTCTGTACGGCAAGGTAATCTTGCTTGAGCATGATCGCGGCGCTCGGCTCGGAACAAACGATCGGCCAGCCGGCCCGCGCGGCTTCGACGAGCAGACGCACATTTTGCTGGGCGATTTCGCGGGCGGTTTCGATATCGCCGTGGGAAAATGCCTCGACGCCGCTGGCCCGTTGCTCGGCGGGGACCCAGACGTCGAACCCCTGATGACGCAGGACGAGGACGGTGGCCTCGGCGATCTGCGGATCGATGTAGTTGGCATAGAGATCGACGAAATAGACAACGACGGGCCGCATGCCGCTCGGCTTGCGCGTCCAGCCGCGTCGTCGGGCGCGGGCCAGAAACGATCGCGCGGCAAAGCGAGGGAAACGCCGTGTCGCGGATACGCCGAGGAAGCGATCGAGCAGCCAGCGCGCGGTTCGGCTGCGCAAAACGTGATTGGCAACGAACGCGACGGCGCTGCCCCAGCCGAGCACGTCTTCCATGCGTGCGAAGATCCAGTCGGTCGAATCCATGCCATGTTCGGCGACATTGGCGGCCTTTGCTTCGAGCATCAACTTCGGCACGTTGACGTGGGCCGGGCATTCGTGGGCGCACATCTTGCAATTGACGCACAGGTCCGCCACCGTCCGCACTTCTTCGGCGCTGAGCGACGTGCCGTTCAACTGTGCTTGCAGGAGCGCCCGCAACATGTTCGCCTTCGCGCGCGGCGTGGCATCCTCAACGCCCTTGGCGCGAAAAATCGGACACATGCGCTGCTGGGGCGATTCGGTGCGACACTGGCCGCAGCCGTTGCAATGCGATGCCTCCGCCGCGACCTCGCCAGGCTGCCAGGCGAGCCGTAGGGGAATTTCCGTAAATGGAACGGCCGGGCGCACCGGGCGTGCCAGGTTCGGATCGGGATCGACGATCTTGCCGGGGTTGAAGGTGTTTTTCGGATCGAAGATCGCCTTCACCTGGCGCAAAATAGGGTAGAGCGGCCCATATTGGCGGGCGACCCACGACGTGCGCGCCAGGCCCGTGCCGTGCTGGCTGCTGACCGTGCCGCCGAGTTCCAGCGCTAACGCGTGCACCTTGTCGGCGATCGACCACAGACGCGATACGTCGTCCGGCTTTTGCATGTCAAGAAATGGCCGCGTGTGGACCTGGCCGGCGCCGGCATGCACGAGGAAGCTTGCCGTCGTCTCATGTTCCTGCATAATGTCCTGCACCCGACGCAGATATTCGCTCAGCGTCTCGACCGGCACAGCGACGTCCTCGACATGCGCCACCGGCTGCGCGCCGCCGCGCTGGCCGTACAGGCTGGGCAAGACTTCTGCTCGAATCTGCCAGATCGCTTTCTGCGCTTCCGGCTCACTCGCCACCAGCGTCTTTATCACGGACGAGTCGTGCCCCAATCGTTCCGCCAGACTTTCGGCGACACGCCGCGCGCCGTCCGGCGACTCGGATTCGTATTCAATCAGCAGGACGGCTTCCGCATCCTGCGAGATCAGTGCGCTGACAAAACCCGGCTCATTGACGCGCGCCATGCTGAGCAGTCGCCGATCGAGAAGTTCGCACGCCGACGGCCCGGTGGCCAGGACGCGCTGCACCGTCTGCAGCGCACGTTCCAGGCTGCTGCTGTTGACGAGCAACACCGCGCGTCCGGCGGGAATCGGCATCGTCCGCAGCGTTGCTTCGGTGAACATCGCGAGCGTGCCTTCGGAGCCGACCAGCAAGCGCGGCAAGTCGAGCGTCTCATCGGACAGCACGTCTTCGAGGTGGTAACCGAGACGATCGAACGAGGTGCGTGGCCCGGCGGTGCGAATGACATCGCGCGTCTCCTCGAGCAGCACGCTCAGCGCGGTGATGATGTCATGCAAATGGTCCGACAGGCCGCGCATCCCATACAGAGGCAGCGTGCGCCCGAGATTTGCGACGTCACCATTGTCTAGGACGACGCGCAGGGCGGCGACGTGATCGCGGGTGTAGCCGTACTTGATCGCGCGGGCGCCCGACGCGTTGTTCGCCAACATGCCGCCGATGGTGCAGACATCGCCGCTTGCAGGGTCAGGCGCGAAGCGTCGTCCCGTTTCGGCGAGGCGGGCATTGAGCACGGCCCAGGTGACGCCGGGCTGGACGCGCACGGTGTCGCTGCCGACTTCCAGGATCTCGCGAAAATGCCGGCTCATGTCGATGATGAGACCGGCGCCAAGCGATTCGCCGGCGAGCCCGCTGCCGGCGCCGCGCGGGATCAAGGCAATTCCCTGATCCTGGGCGTAGCGCACCAGGCCGCAAACGTCGTCCTCATCGCGTGGCACGACGATGCCCGCCGGCTTGATTTGAAAGATGCTGGCATCGGTGCTGTAGAGCGTGCGCGAAATGTCGTCGAAAAGGATCTCGCCCTTGAAAAAACCGTGCAGATCATCCTGGAGCCGACGCAAATCCACGGCAACCTCAAGCTTTATCCGAGGACTTCGCCTTCATCTGCTCCTTGCGCATCCGCTCCTGCCGATAGCGCTCGCCGATCGTGATCTCGAACGGCTGATGCGCCTCGTTGCGGGCAACACCACGATAGTGTGCCTCGCAACGATAACAGACAATCGCGTCGCCGACCAGCAAATACAGAACGCCGTCGATAATTGCCGACCCGATCAGGAACGACCACGACCACCATTTCTCGTACGAGTAGTAGGTCACCGTCGACAGCACCAACGCCACCAGCAAGATCGACATGCCGATCGACTGCGGAAAATCCTTCTTCTTGTACAACTCATGATTGCCGCATACCACGCACGTCGGCAACGTCGTCTCGGCTGCGTTCAGATGCAACCGATGATCGCACGCGGTGCATTGCCAGTCGCTGGCGTGATCGCAAGACGTCCGCGCAGGCTGATCGCAAGCGGGACATGCAAAGGTTACGTTCACAGGCAATTCAGCTCCAAAAATGCATTAGCCACAGAGGACACAGAGACCACAGTGAGCAGCTTCTTGATATCGATCTCGATTTCCCATTCATTTGATTCCGCGCTGTTTCAACGACTGAATCTCCAGTATTCTCTGTGCTCTCTGTGTCCTCTGTGGCTAATGAATTTGCTCACAAAATGAATCCAGTCTTCTCCATCAAAAGCTGGCTCATCAGCTCTCCGAGAAATCCAACGATCACGACCACGTAGAGTATCCCGGTCGCTGACTGCGTCGACCGAATACGCGCAGTCTCCCATGCCATCCAGCCGAGCACGAGCGGCGCGATCAGGCCGAGGCCCCAGCGCACCGGCAGCATCACGAGCAATTCCGTCTCCAGGTTACTCGTGGTTCGATGCGCAGTCCAGAGCCACAGGCCAACACAGGCCAACGCGATTCGCACCACCGTGGCGGCCGCCAGGGCGGCCAGCAGACGCATGAGCGGCGAGATCGTCATCGCCGGCGAGATCAGGTACGAGTGTCCCATCAGCATTGCCGTCGTCGCGCTGCCCAGGACCAGGGCGCCGGCGAGATCGTCGATGACGCGCAACGGCGTGTCCGCGTCGCCGCGCGCCAGCATGCCGCCGTAGACCAGGCACGCCGTTAACACGATCGGCGTCACGATGACGGTAATGATGCCGCCTGGTGCCTCGTCGAGATGCCAGACGATGGAACCGGCGATGCAGGCGAGCGCGGCGACGCCGTAGATCAACCAGAAGCCGAGCGTCGCGGTGTCGTGAAACAGGATGCCGACGACGGCGAGCAGCCCAAGCGCGGTGAGGAAGTGGACGCGATAAAATCGCGGCGGAATGACAGAGGGATTCAAGATCGGCAGCATCAGGATCAGGCCGGCCGCCAGCCGCAGGCAGAACGTGACAGCCACGCTTATCTTCCCGTCTGAATCAGGGCCATGAACTCGGACCGCGTGGATGCGTTGACCTGGAAGGCGCCGCGCATGGCACTCGTGGTGCAGATGCTGCCCGGCTTGCGTACGCCGCGAATCGACATGCAGGTGTGAGCCGCCTCGACGACCACGCCGACGCCGCGGGCGTTCAGCTCCTGCATCACGAGGTCGGCGAGCTCCTCCGTCATGCGTTCCTGCACCTGTGGCCGGCGCGAGAAGACCTCGACGATGCGGGCAAGCTTGCTCAACCCAACGATTCGGCCATTCGCCAGATATGCGATGTGGACCTTGCCGAAGAACGGCAACAGGTGATGCTCGCACATGCTCTCGAAATCGATGTTCTTGACGAGCACCATCTCGTCATATTTTTCGACGAAAGTCGTATTCAGCTCCGCTGCCGGATCCTTGCGCAAGCCGGAAAACATCTCCTCATACATGCGAGCGACGCGATCTGGCGTGTTGGCGAGCCCCTCGCGCTCGGGATTCTCGCCGATGGCGAGCAGAATTTCGCGCACCGCCGCGGCGATGCGTTTCAGATCGACCGGCTTATTCCGCGGTTGCATGCTCATGCCGTCGCCTTGGAAGAGGAATTCATGGGCACGTTCATCTTATGGTTTTGCAGCCGTAATCCCAATGTCAGTGCGTCAGGCCCGGCTCGCGCCGCGGCGGCGCAGCCACTCGTCCATGATCGCACAGACCAGCAACGCGCTGCCGACGACGGTCGGCTCGACCTTGCTGCTGATGCCCCACATGTTGATGAGGTTGGGCAGAAGCACGAGGATGGCAGTGCCGATGAACATGCCAAGCGTGGTCCCTTCGCCGCCGCGCAGACTGCAACCGCCGAGAACGGCGCCGGCAATGGCGTAGAGTTCCAGGAAGCTGCCGGTGTCCGACGGTTGCACCGAGTTGACATGGATCACGAACAAGAGCGCGTAGACGCCCGCGAACATCGAGCAGAGCACGTAGGCGAGAACCTTGTAGAAGTCGACGTTAATACCCGAGTATCGCGCCGCTTTTTCGTTGCTGCCGATCGCGAAGAAGTATCGGCCAAAGATTGTGAAATGCAAGAATACCGTGGTGACGACGAAAATGCCGATCAGGAGCCAAAGGTAAATGGGTATCGCGAGAAATTCGCCGAGAAAGAAGTCGTTGAGATCGGCCAGGCTGTCGCCAATCGCCGGCTGCTGGTCGTTGGCCACCAGCCGTGCGGCCCCGCGAAATAGGAAGAGCCCGCAGAGCGTGACGACGAACGCCTGCACCCTGAGATAGGTCACGATCAATCCATTGAACAGGCCCGCCAGTGCCCCCACAGCGACGGTCCAGAGCATGGCGAGTGGAATCGGCACTTTGTAATCGAGGAAGAGCGTGCAAAACACGCAGGCACACAGGCCGACGACCGAGCCGATGCTCAGGTCGACTCCGCCAGTGATGATAAGCAGGCCCGCGCCAAAGCAGAGGATGCCGGACATGCCGATGCGCTGGCCGAGATGAAAGTGATTAACGCCCCAGCGCTGCGAGTCGGTGGCGAAAAGGATCAGCACATTGAGCACGACCAGGAAGACAAAAATGCCGAGCAGTTTCTTCATGTGCAATTGAGCCCTTAGATCCGAAATCCGAAATTCCAAATCCGAAACAAACTCGAACCAAATTCAAAGCAGAAACCAATCGCCTGGTCCATCGAACTCCGATAGCATTGTTCGGATTTCGGGTTTGTTTCGGATTTCGAATATCGGATTTCGAGTTTAATCCTTGGCTCCTCCCGTTGCCAGATGCATGATCGCTTCTTCGGACAATTGATCGCGCTGCAGCGATCCCGCAATGTTGCCTTGATGCATGATGAGGACGCGGTCGCTCATGCCGAGAATCTCTTCGAGATCGCTGGAGATCATCAGGATCGCGGCCCCCTGGTGGGCGAGCTCGTCCATCAGGGCGTAGATCTCGCTCTTGGCGCCCACGTCGATGCCGCGCGTCGGTTCATCGAGGATGAGCAGCCGCGGCATGCGATGCAGCCATTTGGCGAGGACCACCTTCTGCTGATTGCCGCCGGACAGATTGCCGACGATCTGGCCCGAACTGGGGGTGCGAACCTTGAAACGTTCGCACATCGCCTGAGCCAGCCGGCTTTCCGCGCCGTGCTGCACGATGCCGAATCGGCTCACGGTCCCCAGGGCGGCGATGCTGATATTGTGCTTGACCGTGTCGTCCAGGATCAGCCCCTCGATGCGGCGATCCTCGGGAATCAGGAAAATGCCGGCTCGGATCGCATCGATCGGCTTACGCAGCACGATCGGCTTGCCATCGATCTCGACGCGGCCGGCCAGCATGCGCCGCACGCCGAACAGCGTCTCGGCCAGTTCGGTGCGGCCGGCGCCCATGAGTCCCGCCATGCCGACGATCTCGCCCGGCTCAATCGCGATATCGATGCCTTCTTGCTTCGGCGACCAGCGGAGGCCGTGGACGCGTACCACCGGCGCCTGGCCCGTCTTGCCGCGATGCCGTTGATAGAACTGCTTCAACTCGCGGCCGACCATGAGTTGCACGATCGCGTTGTGATGGATCTGGCCGCGCTGCAACTCGCCCGCATTCTTGCCGTCGCGCAGCACCGTGACGCGGTCGGCGATCAGCTCGACTTCCTTCAGGCGGTGCGAGATGTAGAGGATGCTGATCCCCGCTTGCTTCAACTCGCGCAAGACCGCGAAGAGTCGATCGGTCTCGCTTTCCGTCAGGCTTGACGTCGGCTCATCGAGAATCAGCAGGCGCGATTTGAGCGACAGTGCTCGCGCGATTTCGACGAGTTGCTGCTGGCCGATCGCCAGATTTTGCACGAGTGTGCGTGGCGACTCGGTCAGGCCGAGGCGTTGTGTGATGCATTCGGCATCGGCGTAGATGCGACGATCGAGCAGGCCGAGGAGGCCGCCCCAGGTCGGTTCGCGGCCAAGAAAGATGTTGCCCGCGATGTCGAGATCGCCGGCGAGGTTGAGTTCCTGATGGATGAGCGTGATGCCGAGCCGCTCGGCGTCATTGAGCGTGCGCAGTTGGACGCGCTGGCCGTCGAATTCGAGCGTTCCCGCGTCCGGCGTGTAAAGGCCAGCGAGGATCTTCATCAGCGTCGACTTGCCGGCGCCGTTCTCCCCCATCAGCGCGTGGACCTCACCGGCGCGTACGTCCAGGTCGACCCCGTGGAGGACGGGCACG
>DASRSQ010000260.1:0-3001 GCA_035656475.1 Gemmataceae bacterium
TAGGTCAGGCTTTCCAGCCTGACAAGGCGTTTTGTCAGCCTGGAAAGGCTGACCTACGGGGACCGGACCATGCGTAGCGTGAGGACTACTGTCAGCGGCCTGATGCGTTCTTCTGCAATCCCGTTTCCAGAAGGGACATCACAATCGCTTGTTCCATTTCCGCGGGTCTGAAGCCGAACGGGCCGCGGCCTCCCTTGTACGCAACGCGACCGTTTGCATCAATAACGTACAGGCGATCCGGCATGCCGCTGTAGGCGTGGCCGATGCGGTCGTTCATGTCGTCCACCACCATGGGCATGGTGACTTTCAAGGCAGTGCAGCAGGTTCGTGCAACGCTGTTGCGTTCCGTCAGGGTCTTGGGTTGGAAGATGTCCTTCGTGAGAGGATCTTTTCCCATGGCCCAGCCATCGACGGGATGCGCCTCTCGAACATAAACGGCGATGAAGTCCGCATCGGCTTTGTACCGAGAGTAGAGACTTTCGAGGGACCCAAACTGGGCCCGATAGGGGCCTCAGGTAAAGCTGCCAAATATCAGCACGACCGGCTTTTTCCCGAACGAATGGGAAAGCGTGATCGACTTCTTCCCATTGGGGGTGGGCAGCGTGAAGTCAGGCGCCAGTTCACCGAGCTGCGGCCCTTCGCACCAGGAACCGATGTCGCCGTCGAAGAAGCCTTTGAGAATCATCTGTTTCATTTTTGGCGGCATCTGGGTCTCTTTCCCCGTCGTCTTCGGCTTCGTGGCGGACTTTTTCGGCATGAAGTCGAGGTCCTTGGCGGAAAGGACGCCGTCCTGATCCCGGTCGAGGCAAGCAAACGCCGCCTCGCTCCCCTTGAATGCCCCACGGGAAATCGTCTGCTTGGCCGGATCGATCTTGTGGGCGGCCGCCAGCCAGTCCCAGGTGTAACGCGTTTGGGACGGCCCGAACCAGCCTTCGTTCAGCCCCATACGCGATCCTCGCAAAATGCAAAGGAGCATGCGCACGTTTTCCGGCTGCGATTTTCCACGGTACACTGCCTCGAGGAGCGCCGCCGCGGATTCGGCGGCCTTCGGATCTGCCAGGATCTTCTCGTCGAGGTCTGCCAGACCTGGTGTCGCCTTCTTTGCCGGCTTTTCACCCGGCTCACCCGATCGCGCGCTGAGGGCGACGGCAAGAAAGAGACACATACCGATCATCCATCGATATGTCATAGCCATGGTTTGTTTCCTTCGGGTGACGGCCGATATGATCAGATTGGATTCAAATCGGATCGGATGACAATGCAGGACCAACAGGTTTAGTTTGGGCGCAAGCTTGGTGTCATCCTGCGGTGGGCAATGCTCCGCTCGGTTGCCTGCCAAGTTGAACGCATTCAACTCATTAAAGCTGTGTAAAAAGAATACCACGTCACAAGGGCATGGGGAAGAGGCATTCAGACAAAACTGCCGACCGTTCGTTGCTCTCATTTATTGGCTTGAGCTCCCGCACCGGCGCGAATCCGGGTGACGCGCTCGCACAGCAGCGCCCGGCCCGATGCGAGGAACTCGCGCACCGCGGGTTCGCGATAGTCGGCGTACGTCCACGGCCAGACCTCGAACGCGCCTGCCTGGAAGCGCAGCGTCACTTCGGCGAAGATGTCGTCCTGCAAATAGACGCGATGCACCTGGTCTTTTGTCGACGCGAGCAGGAACTTGCCGAGCTGAATCAACCCCGGATCGAGATTGATCGGCCGCGCTTCGGAATAACGGCCGCTCGCCGAGATGGCCTCTTCCATCGCAATCGTCTCACGCTTCACCACGGGCAAACAATCGGCGGCGACGATCGGTTCGAAAACGAGAAGACGCTTGAGGAGCCCTGTCCCCATCGTGGCGTCGTAATACTTGGTGTGATGGAAGTCGAAATCGGGACTGGTCAGCGCGATCGGGCCGTAGCGCTGGGTGAGCTGTTCCGCGGCAAGATTCAAGGCATCGACATGTCGGCTGAAACAGGCAACGACGAGAAGCGAGTAGGTCGGCTCACGCGGGACGCCCATCGGCTTGACCCCCAGGAATCGCTGCGCTCATCCCGGGACTCTTGCGCGCCGCGATCTCGTCCTTGAACAGGCCGCGCACCTTCCGCTTCACGACGATGTCCGCGATCCACGGAAAAAATCGGCTCACCAGCGCGATCAACTTGCCATTCAGGGTGAGGCAACTCTCATTGTAGCCCTTTTCGATCGCCCGCATCGTGTGGGCAGCGACTTCCTCGGGCGTCATGCCACGCATGTGATCGAGTTGCACGAGCGCCTTCTGCTCGATCATGTTGTGCGAGAAATTGGTCTGCGTCAGGCCGGGGCAGACGACGATGACGTCGACGCCGTCCTTCGCCAGCTCGGCTCGGATCGCCTCGCTGAACCCCTGGACCGCGAACTTGCTGGCGGAGTAATCGCTGCGGGCGGGGATGCCGCGCTTGGCCGCGATGGACGAGATGTTGACGATGGCGGGCTTGTTGCCCTTCTTCAGCATCGGCAGGAAGGCCCGTGTGGTTTCGGTGGTGCCGAAGAAGTTGACCTCCATGATCTGGCGCAGCCGTTCGGGACCGGCGTCCGCAAAGTGGCCGGTGGCCCCGATGCCCGCGTTATTGATGAGGATATCGAGCCCGCCGAACGCCTTCTCCGCCGCCTCGACGAGGCGCTTGCGATCTTCGGGAATTGTGACGTCCGCCTGGGCGACCACGATGGTGCCGCCCTTGGCGCGGATCTGCTGAGCGACTTCCTCGAGCAGCTCGATTTTGCGCGCACAGACGAGAACCTTGGCGCCGCGTGCCGCCGCGGTCTCAGCGAGGGCCTTGCCGATGCCCTGCGAGGCGCCGGTGATGAGGATGCGTGAGCCGGTGATACTGCGACGTTGTCCCATGCTTTCATGATAACGGCGTCATCGGATTTCGCGACAGCATTTGGCGTGAGGAGCTGGGAAAAACAGGGGATCGCGTCCGATTGTGCCGAATTTGCCGCTTGCGGCTTCGCGCTCGCCGCATCCTTTCAG
>DASRSQ010000261.1:0-2782 GCA_035656475.1 Gemmataceae bacterium
ACCAGATGGAGCGCCAGCGCTGGCGCATCCGCATGCGTCAAGCCCCCACCCATCCCTCCCCCGCCAGCGGGGGAGGGTCAGGGAGGGGGCACAAAAGCGCAGCCCTCGACTCCGGCACCAGCGCGCGCATCGTCGCGATCCAGGATTTCTTGCAGCGACCCGACGGCGTGACGCGCTGGAAGACCTGGCTGCGCGCGCTGCTCGAGGACATGTTCGTCATCGATGCGGCGACGCTGTACTGCCAGCGCACGCGCTCGGGCCAGCTCTGCGCGTTGCAGCAGCTTGACGGCGCGACCATCAAGCGCGTCATCGACGATTGGGGCCGCACGCCGCTGCCTTACGTGGGCGCGGACGGCGCTGTGGTTCAGCCGCCGGCCTATCAGCAGGTGCTCAAAGGCCTGCCGGCCGTCGACTACTCGGCGCGCGACATCATCTACCGGCCGCGCAACGTGCGCGCTCACCGCGTCTACGGCTATTCGCCGGTGCAGCAGGTGTTGATGACCGTCAACATCGCGCTGCGCCGGCAGCTCTGGCAGCTCGACTATTTTTCCGAAGGCTCGATCCCCGACGCCCTGATCGGCGTCCCGACGTCGTGGACACCCGACCAGATCAAGCAATTCCAGGACTACTGGGACACCGAGTTCGCCGGCGATCTGGCCAAGCGCCGCCGCGCCAAGTTCGTGCCGGGCGAGGCCGCCGCCAAGGTCGTTCAGACCAAAGAGCCCGCCCACAAAGACGACTTCGACGAATGGCTCGCCCGTATCATCTGCTACGCCTTTTCGGTGCCGCCGCAATGGGCCACCAAGGTGATGAACCGCGCCACCGCCGACAACCAATCGCAGCAGGCGGAGGATGAGGGTCTCGAGCCGACCAAGGAGTGGGTCAAGGACCTGATCGACGAGATCATCGCCGAGGAGTTCGCCTCCCCCGACCTGGAACTCGCCTGGCTCGACGAAGACGAAGCTGACCCGAAGGGCATGGAGGCGGTCCTCGAAGGCCGCGTCAAACTCGGCGCCCTCACCCTCAACGAAATGCGCGATGCGCTGGGGCTTGACCCGTACGCCAACGCTGCCGCCGACCGCGCGATGGTGCTGACTGCCGCCGGGTATGTGCCGATCGAGGCGAATGCGGGTGGGCAGGGAGTGTGACTCGCCAGGGGCAGGAAGTGAAAACGGAGCCGCGAGGTGAGAATATTTCTGTCCTGAAAGCGGCTACCGACGATCCTAAACATCCCGGATGGCCCGCTCGCACGCCCGGTGGCGTGGGCGGCCAGTTTCGACCGAGGGACGGTGACGGAGGATCGGGGACTAGCGGCTCGGCTGATTTCCCCGAGGGAACTCCAAGACCCGAACACGTCGCCTTGGAAACGGCAACGCAAACGGATGCGAGCCGCGGGCCAGCCGGAGTTCAATACGCGAGTGCGACGCCACCCGATATCAGCAGTGTCCTCACGGGCAATTCACGGATCGATGAGGTAACGAAGCAGCTGGCGCAAATTTATGCGGACACTGTTGAAACACTGGAGCGTCTGCCGGGGAAACCTCAGAAATAAGGAATTATTGTACGTCTTACCTTTGCAGCTGCCGTAATTGCAGCCACCATTCCCGAGCCCATGGACGTTGAGCGTTCGTTCGACTTGCCGCCTGGTTTCTCGAATTGGAAGAAAAGCGTCAGGCCAGACATTGTTCTGCGAAATGACAGCGGCGATGTCGTCGCGATTTATGATATAAAAACTGGTGATAGAGCGGTCGATCCATGGAGAGCGAAGGAGCTTCGCGCGGCAACCGGGGCAGGACCTGACGTGCCGATTATCGTCATGTATACTGCCGAAGCGGTCTTAAAAAGCCAGACGATTTGAGAACGAGGCGAGTAGCCAAAATGGCAATGCATTTATGCGTTCTCTGCAACGATCGACTCGAATCGATAGCGCAATGGCAGAAGTCCATCAGCGCTGAAGGATTTCCTTTGCGGCTATCGGCTGCCGGCCCAGAACGCAACCTCGTCGCCTATTTGCGCGACGAAGAAACAAGTATTGAATATGGAGTACATGATTTTAGCGAAATCGAGGGCACGTATAATCACGTCAACTTCGGAGGCAATTGGACATATGCCATTGCGTTTACATGGTCCTCCGATTTCGCCGAAGAAATAGCGGCGTGGATGGCCGCGACGGCCTACGCTCGTGCAACGGAGGGCGTCATCTTTGATCAGCAGGAAGCGAAGATTTTTACTCCAGAGCAGTCACTTAAAATCGCGCACGAGATTGAGCGGCGCCGGCCAGCGATGCAAGCGATGCTGCGAAGTTATGTCGATCAGCTCGCAGTGAAGTCGCCCGACGCAAAAGCGGCGCTGGAGAGCTTCATGCGGCGGCGTTCAACAAAGTCGAATTGATCTTCAGCGTCCGTCAACCCACCTACCGGACGGGTAGTGTCTCAGTTTGAATTGTTCAGGGCTCTGTGGCCGACGAGGACGAAGGGTGGAGTTCGCCTGGCTCGACGAAGACGAAGCTGACCCGAAGGGCATGGAGGCGGTCCTCGAAGGCCGCGTCAAACTCGGCGCCCTCACCCTCAACGAAATGCGCGACGTGCTGGGGCTTGACCCCTACGCCAACGCTGCCGCCCACCGGGCGATGGTGCTGACTGCCACGGGCTACGTGCCGATCGAGGCAAATGCGGATGGGAACGGCAATTCGGCAGCCATAGAGGTTCGAGCGGACATAGGCGCTCAATCTAGACTGGTTGTCAAAACCTACAATGCCGACGGCAACGTTACATTTGACAAC
>DASRSQ010000262.1:0-8980 GCA_035656475.1 Gemmataceae bacterium
GGTATACACACAGACCTCGTGCCCATGCGCGTGCAGGAGTTGCAGGAGACGGCGGGCGTCCGAGCGCAGACGTTCCTTGTAGCGCCAGCGCCACCACCACGGCGCGACCTGCTCGCCCAGATCGGCAGAATCGTAGAGGACCAGGGTGTCGTCAACGTCGAACGAAATGCGCATTGGTTGAGTGCATTCAACAGGAGCGGCCGAAGCCGCTGGCAACTCTCCTTTCCCCCGGACTACCGGGGGGAGGGAGCTGACTTTCGAAGCCGCTCCTTAATACTGACAGCCAAGAAACGCGCGGCCCATCGATGCGCCGGTTCGCACGTCCTCGCCAGGTTCTATCCACCCGTACGGCAAACCGTCGCGTATGGTTCGCTCAGCCATCACCGATCACCTTGCTTCAAAACATTCGTCGGCAGCACCTGCATGCGGATATGCGAGCCGTGATAAATTCGCTGCTCGGCGGCTTGGAAGTCGCTGTCCTTCGCTTCGAAGATGTTCGGCACGAATTTCTGCGGATTGCGGTCGATCAAGGGGAACCAGGTGCTCGATACCTGCACCATGATCTTGTGCCCCTTGCGGAAACAATGATGGTTCCAGTGCAGGTCGATCGTGTATTCGTTCACCTCGTTCGGCTTCACCGGTTCCGGCTTTTGCAGGCTCCTGCGAAAACGGGCCCGCACCGGCTCGCCGCTGATCAGGAGCTGATAGCCCCCCATGCTCGGATCTTTCGGATTCGCCTCGGGATAGACATCGATCAGGCGGACGATGAAGTCGCTGTCAGTGCCTGACGTGGATGCCAGGAGCTTGGCCGTCAACGAGCCGGCAACCGTGACGTCTTCTTTGAGCGGCTCGGTGGCATAGGTGAGAACGTCGGGGCGTTCGTGCGCGAAGCGTTGATCCTCGACCATCCAGATTTGCCATTCCTTGCCCGGATACGTCGGCGTCACCGGCCGCGGCCGATAGGGCACCGGCCTCGCCGGATCGGAGACGTATTTGTCAAACGTCTGCGCCGCTTGCGGTTCAGCAAATGCCAGCTTGCCTTTCTCGCCAAACACGAGGTTTTTCGTAACCGCGCCTTTCGGCGGCCAGTGGTCGTGGGCAACCCACTTGTTCGAGCCGGTCTGGAACATCAACGCCTCGGGCTGCTTGAGGTCCCCCTTCGCCTTGAGATGATGATTGAACCAGGCGGCCTGTACCTTTTCGCGGAAATGCTTGCCGGTGGCGCTTTCGAAGTTGATGTGGCCCAGCTTGTCGCCGGGGCCCGCGGCCCATCCGCCGTGGTTCCAGGGGCCGACTACGAGAAAATTCAGATTCTTCTTGTCGTACTTTTCGAGCATCTCGTAGATCTTGAGCGGGCCGTTGAAGTCTTCCTGATCGAACCAGCCGGCGACGTTGAGCGTCGGCACCGTGACGCGATGGAGGTACGGCGCGAACGCCTGTTTCCGCCAGAACTCGTCGTAGTTGGGATGCTTGACGAAGTCGTTCCACGTCGGCATCTTGCCCTTGAAATAGCGCGGATTGACATTCGAGAGGGCGCCGAGCTTGAGGTACCACTCATAGGTGTCGTGGCGGTCGAACTTGAACATGAAGTTGGACTTGTCGGTCTCCATCATCGCAACGTACTCGAAGCCGTAGCTGAGGCGGAAGGCGCCGTTGTGGTGAAAGTCGTCACCAAGGAACTGGTCGGCGGGCGACGCCTGCGGCGAGACTGCTTTCAACGCGGGATGCGGATCGAGCGTGGCCATGACCGTGAGCCAGCCGGGATAGCTGATGCCGAGGATGCCGACCTTGGCGTTGTTGTTGGGGACGTTTTTGAGGAGCCAGTCGATGGTGTCGTTGGTGTCGGAGTTCTCGTCGATGCTCTTGGGATCCTTCGGATCGCGCGGCGGTCGCGACATGACGAACTTGCCGTCAGACTTGTGCCGGCCGCGGATGTCCTGGAAGACGAAGATGTAGCCTTCGATGGCGAGGTCGCGCAGATAGGCTTCGAGGTAGCGCGGGCCCCGGCTGTCGATGCCGTAGGGCGTGCGGACCATGACGAAGGGGAGCGGGCCGAGCTTTTCTTTGTCCCTGGGGGCGTAGATGGTGGTATAGAGCTTGACGCCGTCGCGCATGGGGATCATCGCTTCGGTCTGGGCATAGCCCTTGGCGATGCTGCCCGCAGGCTGGGCGGGCGTGAAGGCGGGGATGAGCAAGGCGACGAGTATGCCGATGGCGGATCTCATGATGTTCCTCGGTGAATGATGCCGCCATCGTAACCGGCGCATTCGCTACGGGCAACCAAGTTTCACATTCGGCGTCGGCTATTGCGGTGGGCGCGAATGATTTTGTGAGCTAGAATTCTAGGTTACGGGGGTTCCGTGCATCAATCGCTCCGCGGACAAGGTCGCGATGTTTGCCGTGAAATGCAAGTGCGGGCATGAGTATTCGCTAAGCGATGCGGAGCGTCGCCACGAATCGCGCTGTCCCAAATGTGGCAAGGTGGTCGAGCCTCCGACCGAGACGGAGATTCCGGCGCTGGACACGCCGGCGGCAGGAAAAAATGCCGCGGATGCAACGGTGGTCGGTCCGCCGTCGGCTCCGGTCGTGAAGTTCACCTTCCTTGCTCCGCCGAAGGATGCCGACGAGCTGGGCTGGCTCAAGCACTATCGCGTCGTCAAGCTGCTCGGGCAAGGAGGCATGGGGGTCGTCTTCGAGGCGGTCGACACCAAGCTGCAGCGGCCCGTCGCCCTCAAGGTGATGAAGCCCGATATTGCCAGCGACGAGCTCTCGCGCCAGCGCTTCGAGCGCGAGGCCCGCGCGACCGCCGCCGTCAAGAGCGACTTCATCGTCGTCATTCACGACGTCGACCAGCATGACAATGTCCCCTACCTGGCGATGGAGCTGCTGCGCGGCGAACCGCTCGACCGCTGGCTCGGTCATCGCCTGGGCGTCAACCTGCAGCTGGCGCTGCGGATCGGCATCGAAATCGCTCGTGGCCTGGCGGCGGCCCACGAAAAAGGTCTCGTCCATCGCGACATCAAGCCGGGCAACATCTGGCTGGAATCCGATGACCGCCTCGAGACCGGCAAACCGCCCATCCATCGCTTCCGAGTCAAGATCCTGGACTTCGGCCTGGCACGCAATGAGCAAGAAGGCGGCAACCTCACCCAGACCGGCCTCGTCCTCGGCACTCCGGCCTACATGGCCCCCGAGCAGGCGGAGGGAATCAACGTCGACGCGCGCAGCGACCTGTTCAGCCTGGGCTGCGTGCTCTATGAGCTGGTAACCGGCCAGGTGCCGTTCGGCGGCGCGAATACGATGGCGATCCTGATGGCGGTGGCGATGAGGGATCCGAAGCCGGCCGCGCAAATCAATCCCGATCTGCCGCCGGCATTGTCGGACCTGATCACGTCGCTGTTGTCGAAGCGCCCGGAGGATCGTCCCACGTCGGCCCGCGCCGTTGCGGACGCGCTGGAGCGCATCGCGGCCGACATGGGGATGGCGCTACAAACCCCCTCCTCGGGAGTGACGAAGATAATCGGCGTGCCGCCGGCTCCGCCGTCGCCGCCGAGGCGCAACTGGATAGTCCCGGCGTTCGCGCTGGGCGGTGTGCTCGTCGGTGTGCTGGCAGCGGTTTTCGTGCTCTGGCCTTTGATCTCTCAGAAATCGGAAATCGTCCTCGGCATGTCGGGCCCCTTCAGCGGGCCGTCGAAAGAGCTCGGCCGCGAGATGGAGATCGGCATCAAGACCGCCATCAGCAACCTCAACGCACAGGGAGGCGTCAACGGCCACCAACTTTCGCTCATCACTCTCGACGACGGCTACGAGCCCGACAAGGCGCTCAAGAACATGGAGAAGCTGAAAAACGAGTTCAACGTCTTCGCGGTCATCGGCAACATCGGCACGCCAACGGCGATGAAGGCCGTCCCCTACGCCGTCGAAAACAAGATGCTGTTCTTTGGGGCTTTCAGCGGCGCCAAGCTGTTGCGCGAGGACCCGCCCAGCCGCTACGTCTTCAACTACCGTGCCAGCTACGAGGAAGAAACCGAAGCCATTGTCACCTACCTCGTCAAGAGAGAGAAGATCGCTCCCGACCAAATCGCAGTCTTCGGCCAGACCGACAGCTTCGGCGAGGATGGCTTCCGCGGCGTGGCCAAGGCGCTTCGCGAATTCAACCGCGATCCGAAGGCAATCGTGCGTGTCGGCTATGAACGCAATCCGTCCGACGCCAATGCCGCCGTCAAGGATGCGGTCGCCACGATCCTCAAGCAAAAGGAACTGAAGGCCGTCGTTATGGTCGCGACCTACAAGCCGGCTGCCGCGTTCATCAAGCAGCTCAAGGATGCCGGCCGCGACGACCTCACCTTCACCAACGTCTCCTTCGTCGGCAGCGAGGCTCTCGCCGAAGAACTCGGCGCCGGCTCGCGCTACATCGACGGTATCATCGTCACCCAGGTCGTGCCGCCGGTCACTTCCGGCTCCACTATTGTGTCTCACTATCGCGAGCTGCTCAAGAAATACAACCCTGCCGCCAACCCGAGCTTCACCTCGCTCGAAGGCTACATCGCGACCAACCTGCTGGCCAAGGGGCTGCAAAAAGTCGGCGAACCGCCCACGACAGAAAAGCTGATCGACGCCCTCGAGAAGCTCGACCGGGTCGACCTCGGCACCGGCGCCGTGCTGTCGTTCGGCCCCTCGCAGCACCAGGCCTCGCACAAGGTGTGGGGCACGCGCCTCGACAAGGAAGGCATCTTCCAGGTGTTCGAGCTGGAATGACGAAGCTGGGCTTTCCGGGCGCGGCCGGGCGCGGTATGAAGGCAAAGCGACATCAAGCCTCAACCCAAGCAAACATCATGCATCCCACCGTCGAATACGCCATCCACCAAACCCGTCGCCAATTCCTCACCGGCGTCAGCGGCACGCTCGGCCTCGCGGCCCTCTCGTCGCTGCTCAACGACGCATCCGCGCAGCAGCCAGGGTTGCCGCACTTCGCGCCGAAGGCGCGGCGAGTCATCTATCTCATGCAGACCGGAGCGCCGACGCACGTCGATCTCTTCGATTACAAGCCGGGCATCTATCGCTGGCGCGGCGAACTCCTGCCGCCGTCGGTGCAGATGGGACAGCGTCTGACCACAATGACGCAGAATCAACGGCAACTCGTGCTGCCCGGCATCGCGCCGTTTCGCCGTTGGGGCCAGTGCGGCCAATGGATGTGCGATTTCCTGCCGCACACCGGCTCAATTGCCGACGACATCTGCGTCGTTCGCTCGATGCACACTGACGCGATCAACCACGCTCCCGCGGTGACGCTGTTCCTCACCGGCGCCGAACAACCGGGGCGGCCGAGCATGGGCGCCTGGCTCAGCTATGGCCTCGGCAGCATGAATCGCGACCTGCCGACGTTTGTCGTCATGACGTCGCAGGACCGCGAGCTGTCGTGCGGCCAGATCTTCTACGACTATTACTGGGGCGCCGGCTTCTTGCCGTCGAGCTATCAAGGTGTCAAGCTCCGCTCCAACGGCGATCCGGTGCTGTACCTCTCGAACCCGCAGGGAGTGCCGAGCGCAATTCGCCGCAGCCAGCTCGACGACCTCGCGGAGTTGAATCGGCTTCGCCATCAGGAGACCGGCGATCCGGAGATTCAGACGCGCATTGCCCAGTACGAGATGGCGTATCGGATGCAGACGTCGATTCCGGAGCTGACCGATTTCTCGAACGAGCCGCGTCGCATTCTCGACATGTATGGCCCCGACGTGCAGCGTCGCGGCAGCTTTGCATGGAATTGCCTGATGGCTCGCCGCATGGCGGAGCGCGGCGTGCGCTTCGTGCATCTCATGCACGCCGGCTGGGACCAGCACAGCAACCTGCCGACGCAGCTCGCGGTGCAGTGTCGCGACACCGATCAACCATCCGCGGCCCTGGTCAAGGACCTGAAAGCGCGCGGCATGCTCGACGACACGCTCGTGATCTGGGGCGGCGAGTTCGGCCGCACGGTCTTCGTGCAAGGCGACTACAACCAGCCGCGCTTTGGCCGCGACCACCATGGCCGTTGCTTCTCGATCTGGATGGCCGGCGGCGGCATCAAGCCCGGCTTCAGCTTCGGCCGCACCGACGACTTCTGCTACAACGTCGTCGAGAACCCCGTCAGCGCCTACGACTTCCAGGCCACGATTCTGCATCTGCTGGGCATCGACCACACGCGATTGACCTATCGCTTCCAGGGCCGCCAATTCCGCTTGACCGATGTGCACGGCGAGGTGGTGCAGCCGATTTTGGCGTGAGCCTTCATCCCGGCATCTCGAACTCGCTCAGGAACGACTTCAACCCGCGCTGCACCGCCCACACGTCCAGGCCGACCGACAGCATTCGGCAACCGAGATCGACGCAGCGTTTGGCGTACGCCGCGGTGCGCGGCAGGATGGCCCAGTGGATGCCGTTGGCGCGCGCGGCGTTGGCGACGCGCTCGATCGACTGCCAGATCTTCGGATGGTCCCAGTCGCCGACCAGGCCCATCGATTGGCCGAGGTCCGCGGGGCCGATGAACAGGATGTCCACGTCCTTGATCGCAGCGATCTTCTCGACGTCATCGACCGCGCCGAAGTGCTCTATCTGGATGGCGATGAACGTCTCCGCGTTGGCGCGTGCCATGTATTCCGGCATCGGCATGGTGGCGAAGCGGCCATCGACGCCCGAGCCATTGACGCCGCGCAGGCCGCGCGGATGAAACTTGGCCCAGTGGACGACCTGCTCCGCCTCCGCGGCACTCTTGACCTGCGCCGCCATGATGCCGCCAGCGCCGGCTTCGAGCGGCCGCATCACGGTGGCGTAGTCGGTCGCGGCAAGACGCACGAAGGAATCGAGCCCGACCGAGCGAGCCGCCAGGCACCCGTGTTCAATCTGCGGGATGGTGAGGCCGGCGTGTTCCTGATCGAGCCAGACCGCGTCATAGCCGCCGTGTTGGCCGATGATCTCGATGATCTTCGGATGGCAGATCTGGCCCATGCCGAAGACGCGTACGAGTTTGCCCTGCGCGAGGGCATCTTTGAGTCGTTTGATCATTCTTGCGTGCTCCGCTCAGGTAGCGCCGTGTTGGTGCAGCCAGTCAGCCATTCGCGAGTTGTTTACGAAAATCGCGTACTGAAGCAAGCCACGGTGCCAGGCGGCGTTCCGCGATTCACGTCGGCGCCCAACTCAAGCAGTGCCCGCAGTACATCAATCGCTTTCTCTTTGGAATAACATGCACTACCGACACAACTCATGCCGACTGAATCCTCAGCAAGCTGGTCGAGTCTTTCCGGCGCATTCGGATCGGCGGCGGCGAGCAACACCTTGACCACGTCGATTTGCCCGTGCTGGCAAGCCCAGTTAATCGCGGCGCCCGCCGCGAGATACACCTTCACCCTTCTCTCAACGCCCAACGCGGCCTATTTGCGACTTCAGGTCCCCAAAGAGATGACGCAGTCAGAACTTGACGCGACTGGAACGTTGTTGCAGAATTCATAGGAAAACGTCATCGCTGTCAGCCCGGCAATAATCCCCAGATGTCGATAGGCCTTTCATGCTGAGTTTCGCCTGCCTGAACTGCCGACGGAAGCTTTCGATCCCGGAAGCACACGCAGGAAAAAAGGTCAAGTGTCCCGGCTGCGGCCAGATTACGCTTGCGCCGAAGCCCGAACCCGTTCCGGCACCAACTTCGATTCCCATGGCCGAAGTGGTGACCCAGGCTCCCGCGGAGGAGTTGCGCCAGGCGCAGTCAGCACACGATCCCGCCTTGACCAACTGCCTCGCGCCCCCGCAGAATGCCGATGAACTCGGTCGGCTGGGCAAGTATCGCGTCCTCAAGATCATCGGCCACGGCGGCATGGGCGTCGTCTACAAGGCGGAGGACGCCGTTCTCAAACGCATGGTCGCGCTGAAAGCAATTCTCCCCGCGCTCGGCGCCGGCGAGCAGATGCGCAAGCGCTTCATCCGCGAAGCCCGCGCCATGGCCGTGCTCGAACACGAAAACGTCGTCCGCCTCTATGACGTCAACGAGGATCGCGGCATCTCCTTCATCGCCATGGAGCTGCTCGCCGGGGAGACGCTCGAAGCCCGGCTCAAGCGCGGGGCGCCCCAGCTCAAGGAAGCAATCCAGATTAGCCGGGCGGTTGCCTCGGGGCTGGCGGCGGCGCATCTGCAGAACCTGATCCATCGCGATATCAAGCCTGCCAACATCTTCCTCGTCGCTGACGGGACCCGCATCAAGATCCTCGATTTCGGCCTTGCTCGCGCCGACTCTGAGGACTCGCGCCTCACTGCGTCCGGTGCCATCCTCGGCACGCCGGCCTACATGTCCCCCGAGCAGAGCCGGGGCGAACAGGTCGATTTCCGCAGCGACCTGTTCAGCCTCGGCGTCGTGCTCTATCGCCTGAGCACGGGCAAAGAGCCATTCGCCAAGGCGGACGCGCTATCGACGATGGTGGCGATCGCGACGGAGGAACCGGCAACGCCACAGATGCAGAATTTCGAGTTGCCTGGCGAGTTGTCGGACCTGATCATGCAGCTTCTGGACAAGGACCCGAGCAAGCGTGGCACGGCCCAGGACGTGGTCGCGGCACTGAATCTCATCGAAAAGGGGGAGCCGCTCCCCGCGCGCCCTGCGTCGCCGACGCTGACGCCTCCGGACGATGTTGACACGCAGTGGCAAGATGTCGCGACCGTCGAATCGAAACCGAAGAAGAAAACGCAGCAGAAAGCGCGGCCGTTTCCTTGGCCGATCGTCGTTGTGGTCGCCGTGGTTCTGTCGATCTGCCTGTGCAGCGGCATAGCGAGCCTGGCTTATTTCCTCTCTTAGACCCGCTAGTTCGTTGCGACATCTCGCTTCCGCGTCGACTATGAAAGCTCGCGCACCAACTCATGCCCGTCAACTAGTGTCCCGTCAAGGCTTAGCTGAGGGATCGCGAATTTTTGGAAGCTGACCTTCGGGACCATTCTACAGCCCCAATTCTCGCGGAATGGT
>DASRSQ010000263.1:0-5368 GCA_035656475.1 Gemmataceae bacterium
GCGTCAGGACCGCTCGTCCCGGCAGGCCGATGTGCATGCCCCCCGTCATGACCACGAAGTCGGGGATGAAGATCGCGCTGTTCTGGTCGCGATGGTTGAGCGGGTCCGTGACGTGGACCTCGGCCATCGGCACCAGGAAGCGAAGCAGGCTGCTGGGCGTGCCGCGATAGAGCCAGAAATTGATTGACGCATCGTTGAACAGGAGCGTGGTATCGCGCGGATCGGTCGGGGCGGCGACCGAGTGGAACGCTTGAAAGAAGAAGCGATCGTTGCCCCAGATGTAGCCGAACCAGGGCTGCAGGTAGGTGGAATGGAGCGTGCCGTCGATGGTGTCGACGCCTGGTCCGGTCGGCGCCGTAACGGCCAGACCGCCGGAGAAAACATTGCCGGTGTTGCGATCGAGGTAGAAGGCGTACTTGCCGACGATTGTGATGTTGCCAACGTTACTGAAGGTGAAGTTGCTGATGTTGCCCCCTTGCTGCAGCAGGGGGATGCGCATCTCGACGGAGGCGTAGCCGTCGAGGAAAGTCTTCTCGAAGCCGATGACCTCGCGATTGAGGTTGCCCGTGAAACGGGGCGTCCCCGTGACGACGGTGTTGGCCTTGGTGGCGATGGTGGTGTCCAGGATCGACTCGGTACTCGGGTTGAAGGTTCGAAACGTCGAGGAAGTAGAAAGACTCGTGTTCGACGTGGGCACGGCGTTGTTGAGCGGATCGTGGATGTTGCCGAAATAGTTCCACGTGCCGAAGAAGCGGTCGCGCGGCATGGGGCTTTCGTTCTCGGCAACCTTGAACGCGCCGAGTACCGCGGCAGGGACCAGGACAATGCGGTTCCCCGTCGTCGTGGTCGTGGTCGTCGTGGTCGTGGAGCTTTTGAGCACTTGGCCGGATTCCACATCGACTACGGTCTTTGTGGTGGTTAGCGTGGTCGTGCTCGTGAACGGGACGAATTGCCGCGCGAACGTGCCGGGCAGATCGCCGAGCATGTGCGGATGAAAAACTTGCGGGGCCTGGTTCGGTTGATTCTGGTTCTGGTTCGAGGAAAAGAGATTCGGCGGCAACACCGGCGTCGATTTCGGCGGCTCCTTCTTGTCCTTATCCTTGTCCGTCTTCTTGTCCTTGTCCGACTGCTTCGGTTGCTTGGGTTGTTCCTGCTGGGCCGCCGGCTGGATCGCATCTGCCTGCGGAGGCAGCAATTTGGCCTGCGGCTCGTAGGCGCAGACGCTACCGATTACGCAGATAAGCGCGGCGCCCGTGGCCAGGAGAAGGTTTCGGTGAGTAGGCGAATGACGGGGGCACATAGCGCATCCATGCCAGGGGTTCCCTCTCCTCTCTTCATCGGCAATTGCGCAGTCAACCTTGATTCAGTAAATTGAAGTTGCCTGTAGGTTTCCGATCAAATCCCGCTTTCTCGATCCACGAGGAAAACATGCCCAAGAAGAAGATCGTTTATTTTGATCCATTCGGCACACAAACTGAGGCATTCGACCCTGCCGAAATCAAGCGGATGATTGTGGACAAGAACGAGGATTACTGGAACAGCCCGGTTGATACCGGCACCGGGATGCTCGAGTATTACGATCTTGACGTGCAACCTCGGCCGACCGCGAGCCTCGTCCTGACGATGAAGAACGAGGCAGGCTTTCACATCAACTACACGCGTAATCCGAGTGGATACGGGTCCGAATTCTTCGTCCTTGTCGCCAACGACGAGTTCGATGACACGATCTGGGTCCATGCCGGAGGCGAGAAGCGCAGGCTTGCGCGAGCCCTCTTTGTTTCACGGGCCCACGCACTGGAAGCCGTGACTTTTTTCCTCGACAACGGAGGCATGAGTCCAAAGATCAAATGGGTGCCGTACAACTCGATTCCCTGGGGGGACTTCGAAGAATTTGCCTGAAAGCTACTTTCCCTTTACCGACTTCACCCAGGCAGCAAACTCCGGCAGTCCGCCGATGCCTTGCAATTCCGAATCCGACGTGAGCTTCTCACAGTTCTTCGCAGATTCGAAATAGCCCGCATCCCTGGCGCCGCTCAGCATCTTCATCGCCTGGACAGCGTAGCGATCCGCCTGCGCCTTTTCGGTTGCGCCGGCGACGCAATTCGAATAAATGCAGGCGAGCCGATACAAGAAATCGCCGTTGCGTGTTTTCGTCGCCACCGGATCGATGGCAGCGGCCGCTTCGCTGATGCGGCCCAGCTTCGCCAGCATCAGTGCACTCGCCGCCAGTCCATTCTCGTTAGCGAATTCGCCGGGCGTCTGCAGCGCGAGCTTCTGCCAGTTTGACGCTGCTTTCCGAAACGCATCGGCCGACAGGTCGTATTCCATGTCCTTGCCGTAAGCCATGCCGAGCCCGTGTTGGCTGCGTGCCAGTGCGACACGATAATGCAGCGCCTTGGGATAATCGGCGGCGAGCTTGTTTTGTAGCCGGATCGCCTCCTGGAACGTCGCCACCGCCTGGCTCCCCTTACCCGCGGCGTGATAGACCTCCGCGAGCGCGAACAGGCCGCGCGCCAGATCGTCTTGCCGGGCGGGCACGTCCTTGTGCTCGGCAGCCAGCTTGCGCTGGATCGCCAGCCCCTCTTTGCACGCGTCCTCCGCTTTCGCAAATTCCTCGCGGGCGGAATACACCGTCGACAGCTGGCCACAGGTTTCCGCCAGAAGCGTTTGATATGCAAGGAACGATGGATGACGTTCGACCAGCTTGGTTCGCAGCTTGTGAGCCGCTTCGTATTCCGCGCCGGCGCCGCTGAACGGCCCGGACCGCGCGAACAGTATATCGCCGAGGTTCGAGTGCGTCCGTGCCAGGTCGTCCTGATACTGGCTGATGTGCGGCGACTCCTCTGCCAACGGTTTCTGCAGAGCCAGTGCGAGGCGCAATTCCTTCTCTGCTTCTTGCGACTTCCCACGCGAGCGCAGGATGAGCGCCAGATTATTGTGACTCACGGCCAGGTCGCGCTGATACTCGGCCACTGTCGGGTGGGCCTTCGCGAGAGCGTCACGGGCGGCGATCGCCTTTTCGTAAACGCCGGTGGCGTCGTCCAGTTGACGCTTGATCTGATAGACATTGCCCAGATAGAGCTGCGCGCGGGCCAGGCCGGCCTGGTACCGAGCCTCCGCGGGATATTCCTTCGCCAGCTCCTTCCAGAGGTCGATCGCCTTGCCGCAGGCGTCCTCGGCCTTGGTCGGATGATCGGTCAGGCGATACAGTCGGCCAAGCTGCGTCCAGCAACCGGCCAGGTCGGCCTGCGTGTCCGCATTGACCTGCCCCGCCGGCATCGCGGCGAATTGCTCGACCGCCTGTCGATGCAGTGCGATTGCCTTCGGCTGCGAATCGATGTCACCGGTGATCTGGGCGAGCCGATAGGTCGCTTTCCCTAACTCGCCGCGCAGCGTGGGATCGTTACCGTGCTCCTGCACGAACTTGTCATAGAATTCGCGAGCAGCTTCGAGCAGCTTTTTGCGCAGCGGCCCCATGCCCGGCTCGTTGAGAATCACATTTTCGCTGACCTCGGTGTGATAGCGATCGACGGCCGAGCGCGCGAGCTGAAAGTTCTTCTCCGCAATCGTTTTCTGCTTGACCGCCTCGCGCTCCTGCTCTTCGGCGTATTCGCGGGCCTTCCGTTCCCGCTCATTGGCGGCGGTGAGCAGGATCGTCGCCGCCGTCAGGCTGACCAGGGCGACTCCCACCGCTGCGGCAATGCCCGTCACCAGCGTCCGATGCCGGCCGATCCAGCGCCGCGCCTTCACCGTCCACGGCTCCGGCCATGCCGACACCGGCTCGTCCGCCAGCCATTGCTCCACGTCCTTCGCAAGGTCCAGCGCCGTCGCATAACGGTCGCCTGGCTTCAGCGACATCGCCTTCAGACAGATCGCCTCGAGTGCCGGCGGCACATCGTGCTTGATCCAGCGCAGCTTCGGAATGTCGCCGGCCCGCACCTTGCGCAGCACCTCCATGACATCGTAATCGTTGATCGGCGGCTCCCCGGTCAGCACGCAGAACAGCGTCGCGCCAAGACTGTAGACGTCACTGGCAGGGCCGAGATCTTCGAGCCTGCCCGCCGCCTGCTCGGGACTCATGTATTGCGGCGTCCCAAGCGCGGTCCCGGCGATCGTCGCCGACGAGCCGCTGATCGAAAACGGAATCAACGATCCCTCGCCCGGCTCGGCCGTGTGCGAGGACGGTGTGCTCGGCGAGCCAATCGGCTTCGCGAGCCCCCAGTCGACGACCAGCGTTTCGCCAAATTTCCCGAGCATGACGTTGCTGGGCTTCAGGTCGCGATGCAAGATGCCCCGGCTATGGGCATAGGCGATGGCATTGCAGACATCGATGAAACGCCGCAGCAGGCCTCGCAGCTCGATGCCGCGCGCGCCGCTGTTCATGGCGCCGTCGGAATACTTGTGAAAGCGCTCGAGCGCGTCCTTGAGGCTGTCGCCGCGAATGAAGCGCATCGCGTAATACGGCCGGCCGTCGGCGTAGCAGCCCAGGCCGTAAACCGGCACGATGCCCGGATGCTCGAGGCCTCCCGTGATCTCCGCTTCCAGCATGAAGCGCGAGCGGCTCTCTGGATCGTCGGCGTGACGCTCGAGGATTTCCTTCAGCGCGACCTCGCGATGCAGCTCTTGATCGCGCGCGACGAAGACCTCGCCCAGGCCTCCCTTGGCGTGCGGCCGCACGATGCGAAAGCGGATCGCGTATTGTTCCGGCTCTCCCAGCGGAGTCAGGTTGATTTCGGTCTTCGTCGTCGTCGCCTTGGCCGCCGGCTGCAGCGTGGCATACGGATCGGCCATTTTGGCTTGCCCCGTCATCCGCGCCAGGCTGCCCTGGATGTCGGTGTCGCCGATGCGAAGGAGATCTTCGTGGATGATGTCCACGCCGCCAATCGCGGTGATGCTCTTCTCGGGATCGTTGTCGTTTTGCCCCAGGTGCCGTTGCACGAGGTAGTCGACGAATTCGCGATGGTCGGCACTGATCACCTGCTGATCCTGCAGGATTTCGCCGAGCGACCTGGCCTTGTCGTGGACCCACGCCTGCATTGCCGCGATGAGCTCAGGGCGGGTGATGATGTGCTTCTGCAGGGCAAGGATGCCGAAGAGAAGATTGTGATCCGCAAGCGCCGGCATGGCGTCGTCCTCGTCCGGGGCGTGGCGTATGAACCCGCCGCTATTTTAGGCCATTGGGTTGATGCTGTTAGCGCCTGCGGTCCTTTCCAAGATTCATCACTTGCGTTTCTCGCGCTCGAGGAGTTTCTTGAAGCGCGGGTCATCACGAAGCGGTGCGAAATCGGGATGGGTCAGCATGGCATTCCACTCGTCGTAGCCATTTGTAATTGCCCTCTCTAAATGGGTGAGCGCCTGGTTGCGATAC
>DASRSQ010000264.1:0-4745 GCA_035656475.1 Gemmataceae bacterium
ACGAAACGGGCCGAAAGGTCGTCGAGGGCTTCAAGAAAACGACGCGAATCCTCTTCGACAATGTCCTGCCGCGTTTCAACTACCGAGCCATCCCGACCCCAACATGAAATCGGGAAGTTATTTGTCCTAACGTTCCTAAACCGCCGAGCGGACGAGGACGACGCTTGGATGGGAACGCGATTTGACAGGGCGCGATTCCTGACCTACGCTCCAGTTGAGAATCTGCCACTATGCGCGGAGGCGCTCATGCTTGAGAAAACCTTTTCGTTTTGGCATCGCTTGGTCGGCAAAACGCCACAGGTCCCCGCCAAGACCGCGGAACAGGATCGGCGCCTCTGGGTGCGCTACGCCGCCGATCTACGTGGCAACATTCAACTCCCGAACGCGGGTCCAGATGGCAAGATTCTGGCCCAGGTACGCGATCTTTCGCTCGGCGGCGCCAACGTCGAACTCGCGCAAAAACTCGAGCTCGGTCAGATGCTCACCCTCGAACTCGCTGGCGGCAATGACGAGGTCCGCTCCGTGCTCGCCTGCGTCGTCCGCGTTACTAGCCGAGGCGCCGGCAAATGGTCGGTCGGCTGCGTCTTCTCGCGCGAATTGACCGGCGATGATCTCGAACGCTTCGGAGCCAAGAAGCTGCCCGCCGACGATGACGACAAACGCACCTGGATCCGCTATCACTGCGAACTGAAAGCCAACTACCGCAAGGTCGACGAACCCGTTTCCGCTTCTCATTCCGCTCGCGTCCTCAACATCTCCGCCAACGGCATCGGCCTGTCGGTAAAGCCGTCCCTCAATGCCGGCTCGCTGCTCAATGTCGAATTGCTCGATCGCCAGGGACGCCCCGTGCGCAGCATCCTCGCTTGCGTCGTGCACACCACTGAGCGCTCCAACGGTGATGCCGCCATCGGCTGCAATTTCATTCGCGAGCTGCGCGAAGAAGAGCTGCAATCGCTTCTATAAATCGGATTCGGCAACAATCTTAGCCGCAACGCCCCAGGCGTGCGCGGACGTGACCACGTGCAATGGCGCGACACGTCCACGTACGCCGTTGGCATTGCGGCTAAACCATTGCCTTCTGTTGAAAGATTTGACCGGACCAAAATCCTGGCCTAGGGTTGAGTGGTCGTATTCATCGGAGGGAAACCGTGTCTCAAACGAGCGTGCCTTTGGGGGGAGCTCCCAAACCGACCGCCCGATCCAATCGTCGGGCTACGGTCCGCTACCGCTGCGCACCGGCCACGACAGGGAAGGTCTACGCCGGCGTCGACCATGAGTTTCTGCGTGCCTGGATCGTCGATCTCTCGCAACGCGGCATCGGCATGCAACTCACCAAGCCGATCGACCTCGGTCGGCACGTCGTCATCGTGATGCGGAGCAGCGACAACTCCAAGTCGATGGAAATGTCAGCCCGCGTCGTCCGCCATCACGAATTGCCGCACAATGAATGGCATATCGGCTGCGAATTCACAATCCCGCTGACGCCCGAGGAACTCGAATTGTTCCTCTAAACCCCTTCGAAATCAAACGCGATCACGCCTTCCAGATCAGGCAGAAATGCCTGCTTGACCTTCTCATGCTCGGGATGGCTGAGGTACGTATCACGCGCCTTGCAGTCAGCGAACGTCATCACGAACCCGTGCGTGTAACCCTGATTCGCACCCTCCGGGCTCGAGTACGCGCCGCCGGTGCACGAGAGGAATCCCGGAACCAGCGCTCGCAATGCGTCAAGCGCCCCGGCGAGTTCACTCATGCGATGCGCCTTGGCGGCGGGGAACTTGACCAGAACGAGGTGATAGATTTTTTTCATGGAATGGCTCCTGCTCAAGTTTCAGCAGATTCTAGCCAAAAAGCCATTCCAAGTCGTCTTTCGCTTGCGTTCACCTGCACAGAAAACACAAATAGCCTTGCCTTTCTTGACACTTTGTTTAGACTAATTACATGATTCGCTTGTCCGTTCATATTAAGTAGGTCCAGATATCCGTGAAAAGACAAGCATTTACGTTGATCGAGCTGCTCGTTGTCATCGCCATCATCGCAATCTTGGTCGCACTGCTGGTGCCTGCGGTGCAAAAGGTGCGTGCGGCGGCGGCGCGGACGCAATGTGAGAACAACCTCAAGCAAATCGGCCTGGCGCTGCACAATTATGAAGGCGTGAACAAGGTTTTCCCGCCGTCGTGCGTGATCAGCAATCCGAAAGGAATGCTCGCAGGCGGAATCGGATCGCAGAATTTGTACGGGCTGGCGTATCCGGACAGCGTGCTGGTCGGCCCGCCGGGCTGGGGCTGGGGCGTTTTGCTATTGCCCTACCTCGATCAAGGGCCTCTTTACAACCAGTTCAACCTCAATGAACCGTGCTGGTCGCCGATCAACGCAGCGCCGGCCGCGACGAAGGTCGCCGTCTTTCTCTGCCCGGCGGCGAGCGGCGGCGGCGACGGCTTCCATATCCAGAAAGCCCTCGACAGCAATCACGGCACCGACATGACCCTCAGCACCGGCGCCAAGATTCTTTTCGCCCACAGCCATTACGTCACGAACGCCGGCGTCAATCAGCCATGGGGACGGGTCACGTCATACTGCGTCGACTTCGATGTCGTTGAGCCCGTGCCCGGCGCCCCCGATTGCGTCATCAATGGCCCGTTCTATCCCAACTCGCGCGTCAAGGTGGCCGGCGTGACCGATGGCCTGTCGAACACCGTCTTCATCGGCGAACGCAGTTCGTACCTGAGCAACAACACCTGGGTCGGCGTTGTTCCCTACGCCGTGGTGACGCCACGGCTCGACATGCGTCCCTGGCCGTCCGACAATAACGCGGCCACTGATCTCGTCGGCTGCCATAGCGGCCCCGATGTCCACGATCATCCGCAGGTCATCATTCACGCTCCCAACAACCCGTTCGGCCACACCGACGAGATGTGGGGCGAGCACGGCACCCCGGGTTGCAACGTCCTTTTCGGCGACGGCACCGTGCGCTTCATCCAGGCATACATCGACCCAAACGTATGGGTCGCTTTGTCCACTCGCAACGGAGCGGAGGTGGTCGATGGCAGCGCCTACTAAGATTGCCGAGCATTCCGTGACCCTGCGCCGCTACACCTACTATGTGGTTGGCGTGATCGTGTTGCTGGGTGCATTCGTATTGGTCTGGAGCCTGCGGCGACCGCCGCAGATGGGCGCAGACGAGGAAGTTTTCAGGACGGTGGACGCGTTGTTCACGGCGGTGACGGCGCGCGACGAGAAGCGTCTCGCGGAATGCGAGCGTCATCTGACGGCGTTCAAGTCAGCCGGCAGTTTGCCGCCGAGTGCCGCGGCGCATCTGGATGGAATTGTGCGTCAGGCCCGTGGGGGCCAGTGGGAGCCGGCAGCACGGTCGCTTTACGATTTCATGATGGCCCAGCGGCGCGACGGGCGGATGCAAAAGAAAAACGTGTCGCCCGGACAAGCGTCGTGATCGTCCGCTCGGCGGTTTAGCGAACAGTATCACCTGCGATGGCGTTCGGTTTCATTCGGCGATTGGATCGCTAAACCGCCGAGCGGACAATAATGGCGCCCGTCTGGGCCAACACGGTTCTCGTCACACCGTCTCCGCGCGGCGTTTGCGTTTCTCTTCCTCGCCTTGCCGCAGGATCTCGTCCTTCTCGTCGACCTCTTCCCCCTCCAGTACCGCGTTGTCGATGTACACGTCGACCGCGCGATGATGATACGCCGGGCCGACCACGTCGAGCACCGTCGGCCTGGTCGGCGGCTTCTCATACGGCAAGAAATATCCCTCCACGACCACGGCCTGCTCGCGATATTCCTGGCACTCGACGAGGGCTTCGTGCAGATCCTTGAGCCGATAGTGCGGCACGCTCGCGAACAGGTGATGCGGCAAGTGATAGTCCTGCCCCATCGGAAAGACGGCGAAGTTGATGAGCGGGTTGATGAAGAAAACGCGCGTGTTGGTCAGCCAACCGCGGTCGCCGTTGCCGTGCTGGACGAGCTGGCGCAGGATCATGAAAAACGAGAACGACGTGAAGATTGGCACCACCCACAGCAAGAGGTAGTAAGCCGCCGCCCATGGCGTGACGAAGCTGAGCCAGGCCAGGCCGTTGAACAGGATCGAGATGTACGTGATACGCATCAACGTCATCATCCGCATCGAGATCACCGGATGTACGCGAGATTGATGGAACATCGTCTCGGGAATGACCGCGTAAAACGCCATGATGCCGACGTACAGGGCCGCCGGCGCGATCGCGAGCAGCAGCGTGTTCTCGTCATAGACGCACCACGCGAGCAAGCCGATCAGCGACAGCATGTAGAGGATGCCGACGCGCACGGTCGTCTTGTTTGGCTTCCACCCTTTCCTCAGGTACGGATTCTTGTCGGTCGGGATCGCGTTGTAGGCCGCCCGAATCCGCATGAAACGAAACAGGTTCGGCAGCCAGAGCTGTTTGAGCAGCGTCAGCAAGAAATCGCGCTTCGCGACCGGAAAATTCAGCCAGTGCCCGCTCGTCTGCAGTTGCGAGACGTCCGGATCACGCTCGGGATCATTGACGAACTGGTGGTGCGCGATGTGTTGCAGGCGATAGTGCTGCGTCGAGCTGAAGAGCGGAAACATGCACAACCAATCGGACGCGAGATCGTTCCAGAACCGATTGCGAAACAGAATGTGATGCGACGCTTCGTGGGCCAGCCCCGTGAGCTGATGCTGCCCGGCCCCGATCAGAATGATCGCAACAATCGTCACCGGCACATTCAAC
>DASRSQ010000265.1:0-7898 GCA_035656475.1 Gemmataceae bacterium
TGATTCGACGCGTGTTCCACAGTCATCTTAGCGTACCTCGTAAGTCCCAATCGTCGTGGCTCGGTGGCGACCCTATGAGACTGTACGCCACCGACCAATGCAAATCCGAATCTCATTCGCTTGGAACGAGCGCCGTGAGAGTTCCTGCCCGGGAATCGGGAACCAGGATGCGCCCCTGGGCATCAAGAGCAATGTCGGCCGCGGACTTGAACCCGTCTGCAACCAAGACCGGGGCCGATCCCACCGCATCGACGCGAAACACTTTCCCGCCACGCACATCGCCGACGTAGATGCGTCCCTTGGTGTCGCGCGCGACGCCATCACCACCACCGAGCCCGGCGGCGATTTCCTCGACCTTGCCGGTTGCAATCTCGACGCGGAAGAGCTTGCCGGTCGACACATCCGCCAGCAGCAAGTGATCCTTGCCGTCGGCCAGCAAGCCGTTCGGTCCCTTGATGGCCGGAGCGGTTTTTGTGTCGCAGACCACGGTCACTTCTTTTTTCGGACCGATTCGAAAAATCACGCCGTTTCCGGTAAACGAGCCGGAATCGGAAATGTAAACATCTCCATCGGGACCGACTTCGACGTCGTTAAGAAACCGCGGCTTGACCGGGAACGCGTCCGTATCGACGTACACGCTGGCCTGGGCATTCTCGTCAATACGCCAGACCTTCAACTTATCGGCCACGAAGAGTTCCTTACCGCGGTGGTCAATACCACGAGGATCGTTCATCCCCTCGGCGATCACGGTCGCTTTCCCATCCTCGATGACGACCACTTGGCCGTCGTCTTTCGAATCGGGCTTGCCCGTGATCGTGACATAAATCCGGCCATCTTCACCAACCACGGCTGACTCAGGATTGTTCAGTCCTTCGGCCAGCAACACCTTCTCGGCCGCAGTCGCGGTTGAGCATCGTCCCAGGGCCAGCAATGCGGATGCAACGGCCAGGGATGCGCAGAGGGTCTTCAACAAAACTTGATGTTGGTCGAACATGAGTGCGATTTCCTCGATTGTAGATGCGGATGCAGGGCACATGGTCCTTGACGGTTCCGTTATATCCGATCAGATATAACGACCTCCGGCCTCCGATTCAATGCGGTAGGCTTTCCAGGCGCCTGAGCAATGCCCGCGCCGCGTGAATTACCAGACTCAACGTGGCTCACGCCCGTGTTGGCCCAGGAGGTGGCGTTTGCACTCATGCCATGGCCCAACTGACGAGTCAGAGCGTGCGGTTCGTGACATCGCGTGCGACCGCAGGTAACGGACTTTCCGATGTCCGTTGCGGAATTCATTTATGCCTCAACGACGGTCAACAGCAGTCCGCCGCAGATCCTGAAATACAGGGCCGTTACGGCGACCTTTGATCGCGCAAGTCAGCCAGAAACCGATTCCCGGTGCCCTTGCTACTCGATCCCTCCCGTCGAATCATATGGGTAGTCGATGGTACGCATGCCGTGGCTGATCGCGTGCCCCTCGCGAACCCATGGGGAGTGATAACGGGGCACAAGTTGTCTGCGGCTGAAGTTTTCCTTCGGCCGGGGCGCCCGGCGCCCACCGAACCAGCGGGGCAGGTCGAACCATGTGGATCGTACAGCTCGCGCTCCGAAGGCCGTATACCTTCGTCGTCATGGCGATGCTGATCACCGTTCTGGGCGCGGTCAGCATCTATCGCATGCCGACGGACATCTTTCCGGAAATCGACATTCCGGTCGTGTCCATCGTCTGGCAGTTTACCGGAATGCCGGCCGACGAGATCGAGGAGCGGATCATTCTTGTCAACGAGCGCGTGTTGACGACCTCGGTCAATGACATCGAACGCATCGAGAGTCAGTCGCTACTCGGTGTCGGCGTCATTCGCATTTATTTCTACCCGGGCGCCAAGATCGAATCGGCCGTGGCCCAGGTCACGGCGACCAGCCAGGCGATACTCAAGGTCATGCCGACGGGCATTACTCCGCCGTACATCGTGCAATACAGCGCGACGAGCGTGCCGATTATTCAGATTGCCGTCAGCAGTGACACGCTGACGGAGCAAGAGATTTTCGACTACGCCTCGAATTTCATCATCCAGCGGTTGGGCACCGTGCAGGGAGCGCGCGTGCCGCAGCCGTGGGGTGGAAAATGGCCGCAGGTGATGGTCGATATCGATCCGGATGAACTGTACGGCCGCGGCTTATCGCCGGCCGACGTTCAAACGGCCATCAACAGCCAGAATCTCATCGTGCCCTCGGGCGATGCCAAGATCGGAGACCGCGAATACTACGTGCGGTTGAATAGCAGTCCGGAAATCGTGGCCGCGTTCAATGAGATGCCCGTCAAGTCGGTCAACGGCGTGCCTGTCTACATCAAAGACGTCGCCCAGGTGCACATGGGCTACCAGGTGCAGACGAACGTCGTTCGTCGCGATGGGCGGCGCGCCGTGCTGATGACGATCCTCAAGGGGGAAGGCGCCTCGACTTTGGAGGTCGTTCGCCGGGTTCGCGAGGTCATGCCCAGTATTCAGGCGCAAATGCCGCCAGAATTGAAAATGGAGTTTCTTTTCGACCAGTCGGTCTTCGTTCGCGCCGCTGTCGAAGGCGTACTGCGCGAGGGAGCGATCGCGGCGGGGCTGACGGCGCTCATGATCCTGCTGTTTCTTGGTTCCTGGCGCAGTACGGTGATCGTGGCCACGTCCATCCCGTTGTCGATCCTGGCTTCGCTCGTGGTGCTCGAGGCGTTGGGCCAGTCGCTGAACACGATGACCTTGGGGGGACTCGCCTTGGCGGTGGGCATTCTTGTCGACGATGCCACGGTAGAGCTTGAAAACACACATCGCAATTTCGGCGCGAACAAGCCGATTCAGCAGGCCATCCTCGACGCCGCGTCACAGATTGCCACGCCCGCCTTCGTGGCGACGCTGTCGATCTGCATCGTGTTTGTGCCCGTCGTGTTTCTGAGCGGGCCGGCGGCTTCGCTGTTCTATCCGCTCGCGCTGGCGGTCGTGTTCGCGATGCTCACGTCGTATCTGCTGTCGCGCACCCTGGTCCCCACCATGGTGCAATACATGCTTCCCAAGGAGGTCCCGTTGTATACAGGGGACGAACAGGCAAAGCGCGACGCCGGGCCGTTGTGGCGATTTCACGAGCGCTTTGATGCCGTGTTCGATCGTTTTCGCGCTGGCTATCAATCGCTGCTTGCCTGGGTGTTGGACCATCGGATCTTATCCGCGACGGCGCTCTTAGCTTTCGCGCTTTCCTCGGTGCTCTTGCTAGGGCCGCATCTTGGCGAGGACTTCTTTCCGTCGGTCGACGCAGGGCAGTTTCGGCTGCACGTCCGCGCCCCGTCGGGCACTCGCGTGGAGGTTACCGAGCAGGTCTTCGGCGCCGTCGAGAACGTGATTCGCGAGATTGTGCCCCGCGAGGAGCTCGACCTGATCATCGACAACATGGGGTTGACGCCATCCTTTACCACCAGGGCGTACATCGACAACGGCACCGTCACCAACAGCGACGGCGAGATCCTTGTCTCTCTGAAGCCTGATCACCATCCCACGCCGGCGTATGTCGCTCGCTTGCGAGAAGAACTGCCGAAACGATTTCCTGACTGCACGTTCAATTTCGAAGCGGCGGATATCACCAGCCAGATTCTCGACTTCGGCTTGCCGGCGCCCATCGCGGTGCAAGTCGTCGGCGTCAAGCGGCCCGAGAACCTCGTTGTCGCAAAAAAGCTGCGCGACAAGATGAAGAGCATTCCGGGCATTGTGGACGTTCATATTCATCAGATCACGGACTACCCGACACTGCGCCTGGATGTCGATCGCGTCATGGCCTCGGAGCTGGGGCTGACGCAACAGAACGCGACGGGCAGCGTTCTGGTATCGCTGAGCGGCACAAGCCAGGTAACGCCCAATTTTTGGGTGAACCCCGTGAACCGGGTCAATTATGTTTTGGCAGTGCAGACGCCCCCCTATAAGGTTCGCACGGTCGACGATCTGACGAATACGCCGATCGTGAATGGAATCACAAGCACGCCTGCGACCTCACCGCAAGGCAATCTTGCACCGTTACTGCCCGGCGGGCCTGGAACCGGCGCGCCAGGCCAGCAATTACGCGGCCAGGCATTGCAGCCGCCACCACAGCTTCTCAGTAATTTGGCGCAAATGCGCCGCACTGTCTCGGACGCGGTCATCAGTCATTACAACGTGCAGCCTGTCTACGAGGTTTATGCGGACGTTCAAGGCAAGGATCTGGGAGGAGTTGCCGCCGACGTACGGCGAGTGGTCGCCTCGCTCAAGGACGACCTGCCGCGTGGCAGCACCTTCGCTATCCGAGGACAGGTGCAAAGCATGACGAGTTCGTTCCGCGGCCTGGCCCTCGGAATGTTGTTCGCCGTGCTGCTGGTCTATTTCTTGATGGTCGTCAACTTTCAGAGCTGGCTCGATCCCTTCATCATTCTCACGGCGCTACCGGGAGCCTTGGCGGGCATCGTATGGATGCTATTTGTGACGCAAACCACGGTAAGCGTACCCGCATTGATGGGCACAATCATGTGCATCGGCGTGGCGATGTCCAACAGCATCCTGCTGATCACGTTTGCCAACGATCTGCGCCAGGAGGGATATAATGCGGTCGACGCGGCGTACTCCGCCGCCGGCATCCGACTGCGCCCGGTGCTAATGACGGCGTTGGCCATGACGATTGGCATGTTGCCAATGTCGCTGGGGCTCGGCGAGGGGGGAGAGCAAAATGCGCCGCTGGGGCGCGCGGTAATCGGCGGTCTGTTGCTGGCGACCGTCTTTACGCTCGTATTTGTCCCTCTGGCGTACAGCTTGCTGCACCGCGAAAGGCCGCGGTCAGAGGCTGTAGGCGCTCAAGCTGCCGACATTCACGATCCTCTCGAGCCGCGTAGCGGCGGAAAGGATACCCCATGATCGCGCCTGAGCCTCGCGACGAACATGCGGTGCGGGATCGGGCGGCTCCGGGAGTGGAGACCGCCACTTCGCAAGCGCCCTCGCCTCGTAAGAAAATGTCGACGATCTGGGTCGTATGCGGTGTCGGCCTGGTCGCCTCGGTCCTGGCGGTACTAGCGATCGCTGCCACGGTGCCGCGTCTCAGGCAGCAGAAGCATTTGCAGGAAGCGGCGACCGATGTTGCCAATAACGTGCCGCGCGTCTTTGTCGTAACTGCCCGTGCCTCCCCGAAGGTCGTCAAGCAGACGCTGCCGGGCAACAGCCAGGCGTATCGCGAGACGGCGCTGTATGCGCGCACCAATGGCTACCTGAAGGAGTGGCTCGTCGACATTGGCGACCGCGTGACCGAGGGGCAGCTGATTGCAACCATCGCCGCTCCGGACCTGGACGATCAACTTGCCCAGGCGAAAGCCAACTTGGAACAGTCGCGGGCCACGCTTCAACTCAATGAGGCAAACGCCAACCTGGCCGAGACAATTCTTTCGCGTTATCTCTCCACCGAGAAATCGGCGACAGGGTCCGTTGCCCAACTGTTGATCGACGAGCAGCGAGCAAGCGTTCTGACGAGCAAGGCCAGCGTGGTCTCGGCGCAAGCGAGCATCGCCGTGAACCAGGCCATGGTGCAACTTTACACCGATCTGCAGGGCTTCGAGAAGATCGTCGCTCCCTTTGCCGGCGTGATAACCGCGCGCAACGTGGATCCCGGTACGCTCGTCACGGCGGATAATCCGAGCGCCACGCGAGAGTTGTTTCACCTGATGCAGACCGATCCGCTGCGTGTCTTCGTCGATGTGCCCCAGACGTTTTCGACGAGCATCACAGTCGGCGAGACGGCCGAGGTCGTCCGCCCCGAACAACCTTCAAAATCGTTCCCGGGAAAGGTGACGCGGACGGCCAATGCGCTCGATCCGAATACCCGCACCCTGCTGACCCAGATCGACGTGCCCAATGCGGACGACGCCCTGCGGCCCGGCATGTACCTGCTGGTGAAGTTTTCCGCCAACCGCGACGTGCCGACCGTCTTGATTCCCAGCGCAGCACTGGCGATCAGCGCCGATGGTCAAGAAGAGGTGGCCGTCTTGGACGCGAACAACAAGGTGCAATATCGCCAGGTACAGCTAGGTCGGGACCACGGGTCAGAACTAGAAGTAGTAAATGGCCTGAGCGGCGGCGAAACCGTGGTGCTTCACCCTGGCGACATGTTGGCCGAGGGGACGGTGGTATCTCCTCAGCCACAGCCCAAGAGTCGATGACAAGGTGATTCATGGGTCGCACAATTCCGCAGCGGCTGTTTGTCCTGTTAACGTCCGCGTTAATGGCTCACGTCTCCGCCACGGACGCTGCCGCCCAATACGCGAGTTTTCAGCAGCGGATCGCGACGCTGCAGCGGCAGAACGCCTATCAGCAACAGCAGGTGGCTATTCAGTTGGCGGTACAACAAACAAACATATTGCTCTTCGACGCCCTGCAACAGAATGTTTCCGGCCAAGAGACGGGCGTCATGCAAACACTCAATTTCCAGCCGCAGGTCAGCGCCCTGCAAACGGCGTTGAATCAAACAACGCTTCTCCAGCAAAGCAATGTCCGGGTGGGCAGCCCTGTGCAAACGCCTTTGCAACAGGCCAGCGCGTTGCAGAATGCGCTGCAGACGACAAGATTTCTGCAGGCCTCGTCGCAGTTTCAAGGAGGCATACTAACCGACCAGCAGATTCAAACCTTGTTCCTGCAAAAGGCAAGTCTCATAGGGTTATTGGCCGCCCCGTCTCCCCAGTTGATCCGACCGACGCCCGGCAGATAGCGGCGGCGTGCGACACGCCGTGCAGCAAACGCGTAAGTGTTTTACTTGGACCTCCGGCGCCGCGCAGCGATCAATAGTCCCAGTGCTCCTGGCGCCACGAGCAACAGGGAGCTCGGTTCTGGCACGGCCAGGGCGTTGGAAACGAAGATCCCCGAGCCACCGCCGCTGTAAACCGCCCAAAAGGCGACCTGGCCATTGTCGCTAAGTCCGTCGGGCCGGCCGTCGGCGTTGCCGCTACCGCCCAAGAACGAGATGCCAAGCACGGTGCGAAAGTCACCGGGTGCGACCTGGATCGTATCGCCGGGGCGAACGATCTCGCGCAATTGACCGGCGCGATCGGTGCCAAAGATGCCGGTCGAGTTGTCACTCAGCGTGGCCGTAAACGCCACCTGGCCTGCATCATTCATCGCCAACGTTGGGTAAGGAGTGGGCAAGTTCGGTGAAAAGCTCATGAACGTCAGGTTCGAAAGCGGTGCGACGGGTGCCTGTTGGCCGATTTGTGCAATCAGGTTCAAGTGTCCAGGCAAGCCGGCCCATATCCCGCCGCCGGAATGCATCGGTATCGGGCTACCCGGCTTGTCGACATACGCGGAGAACGCCACTTGGCCTTGGGCATTCACTAACGGGCCAATGAGCGCGGAATTCGTGGGATAATTCGAGAACGCATCGAGACTGAAATTGGTTCCGTTGGGCATTCCCGGAGCTTGCGCGCCGCCTGCCGCGACCAGCGACACGTGCCCCGCAGTGCCGGTCCAGAGGCCCGATCCCGTGGAACTTAGCGATTGATTGACCGCATCGCTGGCAAAGACCACCTGGCCGGCGCCATTAGCGTCGATATTCGCGAACGGAGTGCCAAAAGTTTGGCTTTGCAACGTGACGCCGCTGGCCATGCCCGGCGCCTGGTCACCGATACGTGCTACCAGATTGATGTTACCAGGCGTTCCCGACCAAATGCCACCAAACGCGAAGTTTACACCCGGCCCCTGCAGACCGGCCGTGAACGTCACTTGATCGTTCGCACCGAAAGCGACGGGAGAAAAGGTAATGGGCTGCGAGCCGAATGTCGCCTGAGGCGCAAAGGTAATGCCGGGGCCAACGCCCGGAGCCTGCTGACCGAGCTGAGCGACTACTTGCGGCGCGGAGGGATCCCC
>DASRSQ010000266.1:0-10816 GCA_035656475.1 Gemmataceae bacterium
CCCACGTCTTCATCATGGACAAGGGGGATCGCTACCGTGCCTGGAAACAGCTCCCCTCCACGGACGATCGGCGTTCCTCGCACCCGTCCGATGACACGCAGTACCACGTCGACGGGCCATTTTGCCACACGATCCTGTTCAGCAAATTCGGGGATCACACATGGGTGCAGCTGGAGAACAGTCCCTTCTCGTTCTACTACATCCTGGACCACACCATGGACTTCTTCGTCTACAAGCTGACCGGTCGCAATCAAGGACCGTATGGAAGCAGCGCGTTCACCGACCAGAACCCGATCCGCGTGGCGCGCTGGTGCGATGGGCCGCCTGGATTGTGCGATTGAGCTTAACCGTCCGGATCGTCGAGCAGCTCTTGCAAGCGGGCCGCGAGGTTCGGCGGGAAGCGGGCTGGCCAGCTCGCATCGATCAGGCCGACGCCGATCAGATCGAGGAGATGAACCTGGTCCTTGCGGCGATACGATACAAGTTTCATTCGTACCAGAGCTTCGAGGGAAGTGACTTGGAACTCGGCGGCGCGTTCCGATTCTTCGACGCCGGGAGATGCTTGCTCGTATTCAGGTTTTGTCTTTTCACAAGCATACAGGAGATGAATCGCTTCGCTCGGACGCCCGTCAGGTCCATCCAGAAACATGTCCACATCGAGAAGGTGGTGGTAAAAAAAGCCGGCTCCTTCAAGGGCGGCACGGACCGCTGGCAAATCCGAACGGCGGACCAGCACATCGACATCGCGCGTGCCGCGCACCGCACCTTCGTCCGCACGTGCTATCCATTCCGCCACGGCATTACCGCCAACGACTGCGTATAACACACCGGCGTCATCGAGGGCCTTGGTGGCGCGGCGCAGCCTTTCCTTCACTTTTTCGCCCGCCATGAGCGCCCTTTCCCAGCCGATCGTGTCCGCCATGCCTGGTGCTCCTACCGAATGCCGTCGCGGAAGCCACGGATCAGCGGTTCGGGGTCGATGACATCGGGGAAGCCGTCGCCGTCGGTGTCGCGCAGGAACTCGAGGTGCAGACCATAGGCGGCCGGGATGTTGACGCCGGCGCGGGAGATGATTCTTTCGCCGCGGACGTTGCGGATCGGGCCTTCGATCTTAACCGGGGTGCGGAACATCCATTCGGGATTGAAGCATTCCATGCCGGTGTTGACGCCTTGCACCTTGAAGTTTTCCTCGATCTTGCCGTCGCCGTTGACATCGCACGGGAGCTGATCGGTCTGGTAGAGGACCAGGCTATTGAGGAACGCGATGAGCTGATTCTGCTCGCGATCGCTGAGTTTGGTGTAGGCGACGCGCGAGTCGAGCGCCTCGCCGCCGTGCCGGCGGATGACGCTGTCGAGATCGAGGTTGGCGCCGTCGTGGCCGTAGGGGGCGGTGCTGCCGATGCCCCAGAGTGGCATCGTCTTCCATTTCTTGACGACGCTGCCGTCGAACTGGATCTGATAAAAGTCCTCGCCGACGTCGTGGAACTTGAAGTCGCTATAGATGCCGCGAATGGTGTAGGCGCCGCGTTTGGGGACCATGCGTTCGCCCCCCTTCGGGCCTTTCACCTTGTTGACGAGGTACTCGACCTTGCCTTCCAGGCGATGCGTCTTGTCGTTGAATGCGACCTGCAGATCGAAGAAGCGGCGATCACCGTCGTACTTCTGCGTGTAGTCCTTGGCATTGGGATTGGCAGCTTCGAGCTTCCAGTCCGGCACATGGCAGGTGGCGCAGCCGATCTGCGCGAAGAGCTTCTCTCCTGCGCGGGTTTCGCTCGTCTGCCGGCCGCGGGCCGGGGAGGGGTGGTTGAGCAGGTACCACTCGGCCATGTCCATGTCGCCTTCGGAGATTTCCTCGCAATAGCCGTCGCGATCGGGGTCATCCAGGCTGATGCCGGGCAGTCCGGTCTTGGTCGGCGCACGCACGCCGCCGCGATCCTTGCTGGCCGCGGTGATGAATTGCTGGCAGCCCGGATTCGAGACGAGGGCGTGTGCGTCTCGCTTGACGCTGTTGTAACCGGTCGGATCGTGGGCCTGCAGGCCGGAGTGAATCTCGAACGGGGCCGACGTGAATGCACGCAGCGTGGTCGATGTCGGCGGGCGGAACGGCATGTAGAGGACGCCCCAGCCGAAGACCTGCACCTCGATCTGATAGCCCGCGACTTCCGGATGATTCAGGTTCTTGGCGTAAGCGACGCGCTGGCCGTTCTTGTCGACGAACACCGGATAGATGACCGGATTCAGGCCCGGCATGCCGGCCTTGTTCACTTCGAAGGTGCCAAGATCGATGGCGACGCGGCCGGGCTCGCCTTCGGGCAAGTTGTAGATGACGAGCCGCTTGCCCTTGGCTTCTTCCTTGGAGATCCAGCCGTCGCGATTGGTGTCGGCAATGGCATACGCTTGCAGGCGAATCTGCATCCCGATCATCTCGACGAGGCCGCCGCCAAACATGTGCGGCGTGTTGCGGCCTGTGCCGCCGTTCTTGGACATGGTCATGCCGGCGCCGCCGTCGCGGTAGGGAGTGTTGTGGCAGGTGCCGCAGGAGTTCGTATGGGAGCGGTCCATCATCTTGGTGGCGCCGTCGGGGAGCATGATGCCTTCGATTTTGCCGTTGTCGCCGTAGACGCCATCGCGTTCGCGGAAATTGCGCTGGGTGAGGTTCTTGCCCCACATCCAGCCAAGCCAGGGATCGACTTCTTGCAGGTACATCGATCCGCCTTCCTGCCAGGGATCGGTCGTGTGGACGATGCGAATGCGTGGCGTCTTGATCGACAGGCCGCCGAGGTCGCGCGGCACATCGATCGGATTGTCGAGCGAGTTGCCGGGCCGTTCGGTCTGCTGGGCGCGGACGATGATTTCGTGGGTGCAATAGATGGAGGCCAGCACGCCGAGGATGAAGCCGCCGAGAATCCAGACGAAATTCTTCTTCATTGAGGGCACTCCTCACACTAGCCCGCTGCGTAAGCGAGGGATTTTGCGAACCTCGCTTATGCGTCGGGCTTATGATCTTGAACTAACCCGCTGCGTGCGCAAGGGATTTGCGAACCTCGCTTACGCGTCGGCGCGTCGGGCTTGTAGGATTACACACTCGCCAAAACGCGTTTCACTCGTTACAATAGGTCTTCCGAAATTCCCAAGCCAACGATGGGGACATTGTACCATGGTCGAACGTCGAAAAGAACTGCGTCGCAATCGCACCCGGGCCAAAAAACTGGCCAAGCTGAAAGACAAGCTTTCCAAGGCCAAGTCGAACAGCGAAAAGGACACGGTCCTCAAGAAGATCCACCGTATCAGCCCGTGGTGGAAGGAAGCCAAGCCCGCCACTGCCGCGACCAAGTAAGCGACGCTATTATTTCGACGAAGCAGCGCCCTTGCCGGATTGGGCCGGCGGCGTCATTTGCAGCTCATAGATCAGCCAGCTCGACGTGCCGACGAGCAGGCGCTCGGTGCCAATCCGCGTCACACAGCGCGGGCAGTCGCCGACCGCGCCGAAGTCGAATCGGCCAATCTCCTTGCCCGTTTCCAGCTCCCACCAGCACAGAGTGAGATCGTCGCTGGTCGTGACCAAGGTCCTTGGATCAACCAGCAGTACGGACGTGATCCAGTTCTTGTGCCCGGGGATCGTGCGAACGCATTTCTCCTTGGCCCAGTCCCACACCTTCAGTGTCTGATCCTGGCTCCCCGAAATCAGCGTCTTGCCATCGGCGGAGAACGTCAAACACGTGACCCCCTTCTCATGTCCCTCCAGCACGACCGCCTCGCGGTCGGGATCGGGTTTGCCGTTCTTGATCGGCCAAACCTTGATGGTGGTATCCGCCGATCCGGTGGCGAGCCAGCGATCGTCCGGCGACAGGGCGACGGCGTTGACGGCTTCCGAGTGCCCGGCAAAACTGGCGATCTCCTTCGGCGATTTCAGGTCCCACGTGCGGGCCGTCCGATCGGCCGAGCCGGAGACGGCCCACGCGCCATCGGAGCTGAACGCAAGCGACGTGACCGCGGCGGCGTGCTTCTTCGGCAACTCGATCGAGTTGCCAGTGCTCCAGTAGCGGACGACGTGATCGTTGCCACCGGTGAGCCAATGTTTGCGATCGTTGCTGACCGCGATCGCGGCGACCGCAGCGGTGTGGCCGGGTTCCCTGCGGACGAGCTTGCCGTTGTTCCAAATAAAGAGGGTCCCTTCCAGGCCGGCCGAGGCAAAATCGCCGTTGGCGAGCGTGGCGATCGCGGAAATGGGGCTCTTGGGCCCGCCGATGTGCTGTAGGTTCTTGCCGTCCTTGATGCTCCAGATGTCGAACACGTTTGGGCCGCCGCCGATGAGAAGCTTGTCGCCTTGCACGAGCATTGGTGGCTGACCGCGATACGATACCGTCTTCGACCAGAGCGGCTTGCCCGCGTCACTGAAGGCCGTGAGGCGCGAGCAGGCGAAATCGTCGACCTCGGGCATGGGCTTGATCCACGAGCCGAACACCGTCTTGCCGTCGCTGGACAGGCCCATCGCGGTGAGGACCTCGCTATTTTTGCCGTTCGGCATCGTCGCCACTTTTTTGCCCGTGATGTCCCAGATGACGATGCCCATTTGCGGCTCGCCGGTCGCGAAGCGTTTGCCGTCGCTGGAGACGGCAAGGTGGGCGATGAAATCATCCTGGCCGATTCCCTTGTACACCTGAGCCGGTTTCTCCGCTCCGATGTTGAACAGGCACACCTGGCCGCCGAGATAGCCGACGAGGAATTGCTTGCCGCCCGGCAGATAGGCGAGGGCCGATGTCTGTTCGAGGTTCTTGAATTCGTAGGTCGCGGTCTGCTTGCCTGTCTTCAGGTCCCACTGGGCAACCTTGGCGTGAACCCCGGTCAAGGCGGTTTGCTGATCCGGGGAGAGGGCGATGCAGTGGAATGGCTTGTCGTTGCCTGCGATCGTGCGCTCCGCCTTGCCGGTCGCCAGGTCGAGCAACATCAGATAGGCCGCCAGCGTGGGCTCCTTCTTTTTCGCGTTCTCGACGCTACCAAGCCCGGAGAGCAGCACCTTGCTGCCGTCCTGCGACAGGATCAGTGCAATGACGTTCTTGCCGTCGATCATGATCTCGCGCGGCCAGGCCAGCGCTTGCAGGTCCCAAACGAGGAGCCGGGTGCGAAAGCTCGGCGTCGCGTCGCTGCCCGAAGAGAGATCCTCGGCAAAAACTGCCCAGCGGCCATTCGCCGAAATGGCGGACGTCGGCATGTAGACGGCAGGCAACTCCGGCATGCCCATGACGCGAACCAGCCGAAAGCGGTCGTTCTTCGTCAGCGGAGCGAAGCGCGCGGGAAGTTTTTCTTGCGCGAAGACAGGCGAGAATGGCAGGCCAACAAGCAAGGATGCGACAAGGTATCGCATGAAGGTCTCACTTTCCCAGATGCCGATATGAAAACCCCCGGGAATCGCTGCGCTCATCCCGGGGCTTGGGTTCGAATATCACTGTTGCCGGTCCAAGATCATGGCGGCGAGGACGGCAGGATTTCCTCATACTCCGACGTATCCTCGGTCTCGCCATAACGAGCCGGCACGATCGACAGATCGTCGTTCATCTCATCCCGCGCGAAGATCTTGCGGAACTTCGTGATGAACAGGCCTTCCGCGAGATGCCCGGCGAGTTGCTGCAGATCCTTGACGTCGGCGGCCGGCGCTTCACGCACCAGGTAGCCAAACGGACGCTCCTTCTGGCACTTCGCCAGACGCGAGCGGATCACCTTCGCGATGGCCTTGGCACGTTCCTTGTCCTTGCCGTCGGCCAGCGTGAAACCCTCGTCCGGATTCGGAACATGCTCGCTGTAAGGCGCCTTGCCGGTCAGGATGCCGACATCGTCTTTCGACAACTTGCGAGCCCACTCCATCGTGGTCGCGGTGTGCCCGGCCTTGTTCGGCGTTGCACGCTGCCCCGCGACGAAGCGGTAGTCGAGCTGCTGGGCGCGTTGCATGAGGGCCGGGATTTGGCCGGCGAACTTCTTGAGCCATTCCTCGCCCTTGCCTGGCACGCCGCCGGAGCAGCCGAGCGCGCCTTGCAACATCGGCGTCCAGGTGTACTGGTACGTCATGTCGCCCGGCAGGTCGGTTTTGAACGGGGCCTGGATGTAGAACAAAGCCTCGGTCCGTTCGCGCACCGAGATCTGCGTGATCTTGAGCGGATAAATGAGCTTCTCGCTGGCGAACTGGAAGCGAGTCGGCGTGACTTCGCCTTCGAAGGTGCCGTCCTTGTTGCGTTTCATCTGCATCGTGTCGATCTTCATGACGGTGAAGATCCACTTCTTCTGGATGTAGTGGTTCAGCGTCGCTTCATCGCCGGCGTAGCTGTACTTGTTGTCCTTGAGCCATTTGAACAGATCGTCCGCCCGGCCGGCCTCGATGATCTTGTACTCGAGCGAGCCGACGGTGCCGACTTCGAGGATCTTGATCGCGGGCTTGCGGATGGCTTCGACTTCTTTGACGGCGCCGTTGAATGCGGCCATCGGCATGGGTATGCCTGGCGCGCGCGGAGCAAAGAATCTGTCGAACTCTTGGGGCTCCAGCAGCGGCAGCAGCTTCGAGTTGGCGAACTCACGCTTGCGCATGATGGTGTAAATCGCCAGATGCTTGAAGAAGTCCCGCGGCATCGTGCTCAACTTCGGCTGGCTGGGCGTCGGGATCACCATGCCGAAATCGAGGGCATTACCTTCGAACTTTGGCTGCACCGTGAAGGTCTCGACCTTCTCGGCCGGGTCCCAGGTGATGAATACCTTCTGGGCGGGTTGCAAAATGTCGGCGTTCTTCGCCGAGAAGTAGCAGCACGCCGCCCGGCTGGTCGCGGGCAGGCAAACCGCCAGAGCGGCCGCCGTCAGAAACGCCAGCGCTGAACGTGGTTGCATGGCCTTTCCTCTTCAAGAGAATGAAACGAATCGCACCACTGCTTAGACGAATGGCTCATTCGAAAAGATTGGCTCGCCCTCAATCGCTTATAACACACAGCGATTCAAATTACCAAGTCGGAATCGCCGCCTCGACGACATACCAGATAGACGATACACAGATCAATTCGACGCGCACCGATTGGCTATTTTCCGGCACATCCGCCAGCTCCACGCGGAATGACTCTCCCGCGTTCACGACACGGTAGTCGGCGTTGCGGTTGTCGATCAACGTGTAAAGTTCGAGCGGCCCCGGCGATGTGCCCGCGACTCGGCCGGTGATGACAAGCATCTGCCCGTCGCGCACAACCGCCACCTCCGCCAGGTAAGCATCGCGGCGGATCTCGAGTGCGATCTCGCCCCACAGCCCGGCGTCGTCGCTGTCTCCCTGGAGCAGAATCTCCAGGCGATTTCGTTGAGCGAGAAGTCCGGTCACATCGAAGCTGAAGGAAGTAGACGCGGCGGCGTTTGACAGGATCTCATCGTTCAACTTGATCTCGTGCAGGCCGCGGACCGTATCGCCGACGAGCCAGACGTGTTCGCCGTCGTCGATGCGGCCCGGATAGCCGAAGCGGCGCGTGAAGCGAGCCAGGCCGCGAAAGCCGGCGAGACCCGACGCGATCCAGCCCGCCGGCATGGTGACCATCCCTGCGGCTGGTTTCGTCCCCTCCGCCCGCGGCTCACATTCCCAGGGGCCACGCAAGCGGATGCGATGTGGATACATCTACTTACCTTGTTTCTCTCCGACGTATTCCCGCGGCGCGGACCGAATCCGGGCCTGGCGATAGATCTCCCACTTCCAGCGATCCGCTTCGGGCAGAATGTGCCAGGGAGCTTTCAACTTGTGCTTCTGGGCCAGATCCTGGATGGTTTGCGGATAAAAAGGCCAGCTGTTCTCGCTCGAATAAAGGGCCTGCTTCTCGCTTGTCTCAAGAACGGGCTTGAGCTCTCTCTCCACAAAATTCCTCATTGGCGGCTGTAGCGCGAAATAGTTGCTGGCCCAGAACTCGAACTCAAAGTTCGGCCCCAGCCCTTTTCTGGTCGCCACCTCGACCACCTTGCTCGCAAACTCCTCGCGTCCCTCGACCTTATGCAATTGCGCCAGCATCGACTTTTTCTTGGCCACCGCCTTTTTGTCGATCACGCGCATTTGAATCGGCGTCGGCAACTCCGCCAGATGCTTGGGCATCCGCGGCGGCGGCAGCGCAGACGGATGCTTGCTCGCTATCTCCACCAACGCCAGCGGAAAATCGGGCCAGTGCCCCTCCGACTTCGCCAACTTTTCCTTCTCCTCCGCGCTCAAGAACGGCATCAGGTACTCTTCCACATACGTCTTCACCTTGCCCGTGCCGTCCTTTTTGTTGGTCACGAAATCGCTGAGTCGACTTGGCAATTCCTTCTTGCGCTCCAGTTCCTCCCAGAACTTCTGCGCCAGCAGCCAGCGGGCATGGCGATCGCGCTCTTCCTCGCGCAGCTTGGCGACGAACTTGATTCGCGCCTCGCCTTGCAATTTCTGCCATTGTTCGCGATACGCCCTTGCCTGCGATTGCATCCATTCGCCGTCGCGCCGATCGCGAATCAGCCCGAGCCGGGTGGTTGCATCGGGAGCATCTTTGATCGCCTGCCAGGCTTGCGGATCGTCCTTGCGAAGTTGATCGAGCCAGTCGGCATAACGTTCGAGAAGGGCCCAGTAACGCGCCTGCTTGGCCGCGGGCAAGTCGTGCAGGTCGTGATCGAGTTGCAGGATGGCCTTCTTCCGGGTCTCGGTCAGCCTTTCGAATTGCTCCAGGTTTTCGCGCAAGCGTGGCAGCGCCTCCGGGCCCTGCCGGCGCAGATCCTCGATGCGGCGTTTGTTTTCCAGCTCCTGTGCCGTCGGTTCGCCCGCCGCCCAGAGGGCAGTGACGGCAAACAGCAGCGTCAGCACAGGAAAATAGCGACGCGATACCATCCATTCCTCAGCTTGGGTCTTCACCGAACAGGTCGGACTGGTTGAGCTTCTTCACGAATTCCAGATCGTCAACATTCTCGTAATAGCGCCATTTCTCGACGATTCGCAAATTCTCGATGAGTGGCTGATCGACATCGGGAACCGGTGCGGCAGGCTGGGGCGCCGGGAAAAGATACAGCGCGGCCGCATATCCGCCCGCAAGGGCCATGAGTACGGCCGCCGCCCAGCCAATCCGTCCCAGCCAGAAGCTCGACCTGCCGGGCATCGGCATCGTCTTCCTGCCGCCGACTTTTTCGAGCGACAGCCGTTCCATGGTCCGGTTGGTGAAGTTCGGCGACGGGCTGGCCTTGGGCAAGTAGTCGAGCATGCCCCAGGTCTGCTTGAGCGCATCGAGTTCCGCGCGCGCATCGGGATCGGTGGCGATCTTCGCCTCGACCGCCTGCGTCGCGGCATCGTCGAGTTCGCCGTCCAGATAGGCAACCAGCTCCGCCTTTTCGTCTTCGTTCAGGGGCACCGACTTACTCCTCTGCCTCATCTTCGCTCACGCGCGGGCGTTCCATCTCTATATATCCTTGCAACGCGACACGCAGATTCTCACGCGCCCGGCTCAGCAGCGACTTCACCGCTTTCGTCGTCAGCCCCATCACCTCGGCGATCTCCGCGTAGTTCATGTCCTCGAACTTGTTCAGGACGACCGCGATGCGTTGCCGTTCGTTCAATGTCTCGAGCGCCTGCTGCACGACGGCGGCCAGTTCCTGCTGTTGCACGCGCTGATGCGGCTGTTCGCCGCGATCGTGCACGAGCTGCTCGGCGGGACGCGGGCCGAGCGGCCCGGAATCACGTACGTTGAGCGGGATCGTCGGCTTGCGCTGGCGCGTCCGCAACACGTTGAACGCGAGATTGTTCGCGATCGTGTAGAGCCAGGTCGAAAACTTCGCCTTCGGATGATACTTCTTGCGGCCGCGATAGACGCGCAGGAAAACCTCCTGCGCCAGGTCCTCGGCTTCCTCGGCACTGTTGACCAGATGATGCATCACCGTCACGAGGCGATGATGGTACAGCTCGACCAGCTCGGCGAATGCCTGGGCATCGTCATCGCGGACGCGCAGCATGAGGCGGATGTCCGGATCGCGCAGCGCCAGTTGCGTGCTGGATTCGCCGATCAAGGCCGCCTCACGCCTCCCCGCCAATTCAACCGCCGAGACCGGCCGGGGTTCCGGTCTTCGGAAGGATGAAGGCGGAAGGATGAAGGATGAATGGAATTGATTCATTCATCCTTCATCCTTCCGCCTTTATTTCGCCTTCCACTTTTCGCCGCAGCTGGCCGCAGGCCGCGTCGATCTGCGAGCCCTTGCGTTTGCGTACTTTGACGCTGATGCCGGACTGTTGCAAGCCATTGACGAACGCCTGCAGCGATTCCGGGCTGGGACGGCGGTAGGGCAAACCCTCCACGTCGTTGAACGGAATCAGGTTGACGTGGGCACGTCGTCCTTTCAGCAGCGTCGCCAGCTCGCGCGCGTCGGCCGGGGCATCGTTGATCCCGCCCAGCAACACGTATTCGAATGTAACCTGCCGGCCGGTCTTCTCGAAGAAGTAATCGGCCGCGGCGAGGATGTCGGGCAGCCCGGTCTTGTCATTCGTCGGCACGATCCGCGTGCGCAGCGCGTCGTTGGGAGCGTGCAGCGACACGGCCAGGTGGTATTGCTTGCCAAGGTCCGCGAGCCGACGGATCTTGGCAGGCAGACCGACCGTCGAGATCGTGATGTGCCGGGCGCCGATGCCGAGGCCGTCCTTCGCGGTCGCAATGTCGAGCGCCTCGAGTAAGTTGTCGAGATTCGCCAGCGGCTCGCCCATTCCCATAACGACGATGTGCGTCAGGCGTTTGACCGCATTGCTCCCCTCGCCCCCCCGGGGGAGAGGGGTTGGGGGTGAGGGGGCCACCCCTGCTGCTGGCAGGTT
>DASRSQ010000267.1:0-1533 GCA_035656475.1 Gemmataceae bacterium
ATATTCCTTCAACCTGGGAAAATGGTTGGCATGCGTATCCCAGCATGAACCACCGAATGGTCCGAACGGATCCCAGAACACGGAGATGAAGCGGCCACCTGCCTCGGCTAAGCGCCGCGCCGCCAACGCCGCTTGCCCGAATAAGGTCATTCCATACCGTTCCCGGACTTGAATCGGCTCCCGGGAAACGTCGATTGCTTCGCGCGTCCGGTTACTGGCGATCAATGACCAGGCGACCTGGCGGTACTTGTCGAATGAATGAATCCGGCTATCGCTTTCGAACTCACGCCGCGCATCGTCGAATTGAGCCAGGAGGGAACGTCGCTGGCCGAGTCGCTCGGCCGAAACATCCGCGGATGCTCCACCGCTGTCAGATAGGCGAAACCGGCCCGCGGCTGAAACCCCCGCGAACGGATCGAAGACTTCCTCAGTCTGAACGTCAGTCAGCTTAGGCACGATTGTCGAGCCGAGGCCGTCGAAGTCGGTCCACACCGGGTCGTGCGCCTGGCCTAAGAACGCCGCGTAGGGGCCGGCTAGCGTCGGCAGGGTGCTCTTGGAGCCAAACACCCACGGTAGTCCCACGTTCCTTGGTAGGGGTGGCACGGCGCCGCCGTGCGCCCGCTCGTCGGCATAATCGACTACCGAGCCAACAAACGGCCAATGCTCCGCTGCGCGAGGCATCGCCTCGATAGCCGGCGTGTAGGTCGGCATGCCCGACAAAGCGTATGCCACACCATGCACGGGATAGGGGTGCGTCATCGAGCGAACGACAGTTATGCGGTCCATCACCTGGGCGACCTTAGGTAGGCCCTCCCCGATTTGGATACCCGACACTGTTGTACCAATGGCCCCCAGTTCGCCCTGAATCTCGCGGGGTGCAGCCGGCTTTGGATCAAACGTCTCGTGTTGCGGCGGTGAGCCAAAAAGAAACAAGAGAATGCACCGCTTGGCACGGCCGAAATACGGCGTCTGGGTCTGAAGTGGTTGCGAGGCTTCCAGACGTAGTCCGTCCGCTAGCGAAAGGCCGAGAGCGCCCAGACCGCCAACGTGCAGGAGGTCGCGACGCGTGAGCCCGTCACATAGCGTTTTCGGTGAACCCAAAATGCGGAGCAAACCAGCCGCCTCCGGCGAAGAAAATGTGCAAGCACCTACCTCGCTAAGCTACCGCGCTGACAAACAAGTTGCGAGCGTTTGCACGTCACGGTTCGACGGTAGATGAACGAGGCTTCGGATTGAGCTTGGTCCGTCGAAAGCCGACGCAGAACTGCTCCCCGATCCGGAGATTGCCCGCCGGCAGCTCAAATCGTTCTGGCTCGGCTGCGGCAGCAAGGACGGCTTCCTTCGCATCAGCCAGGGGGTGCGCGCTTATCTGAAGGAAAAGACGTCCTGCACGTCGATGGCAATCGAGCATGACCCGACGGAATGGCGGAACAACCTGTACTTGCTCGCTCAGCATATCTTTCGGTGACATGGCGGCTTTCGGCTCGTTGAGTGGCCGGGCGACGTAGAATTAGAGCTATGCAGGAGAATCCT
>DASRSQ010000268.1:0-3690 GCA_035656475.1 Gemmataceae bacterium
ACGCTCGAGGCGGTGCGGCACCGTCACCAGCCGTTTAATCTCACTCAGCGCTTCCTTCATCCCGACGGGTCGGAACGCGTCGTCATTTCGTTCGGGGGCATGGTGCTCGACAGGCTGGGCCAGACGATCCGCGTATTCTGCGCCTGCCAGGATGTCACCGAGCGTCGCCGGCAAGAGGAGGCGCTGCGCCGTGAACGGCAGTTCTCGGAACGGCTGATCGAGAGCAGCCTCGACGGCATCCTCGCGTTCGATCGCAATTTCGCCTACACGATCTGGAACCCCGGCATGGAGCGGCTGACCGGACTCAACAAGCGGGACGTGCTCGGCCGCCACGCCTTCGAGGTCATCCCGTTCTGGAAGGCCTCGGGCGAAGACGCTTTTTATCGCCAAGCGCTCGCCGGCGAGCACGTCGTGGCCAAGGACCGCAGTTTCCGCGCGCCCGGTGGCGGGCCGGAGGCCTTCTTCGAGGGATACTACTCACCGCTGCGCACCGAAACGGGCGCGATCATCGGCGGGCTGGCCATCATTCGCGATATCACGGAGAAGAAGCAACTTGAAATGCAAATGCAGCACACCCAGAAGCTGGAAACTCTGGGGGTGTTGGCGGGAGGCATCGCCCACGACTTCAATAATCTGCTGATGGTCATCCTGGGAAACGCCGAACTGGCGGGCCTGCAGTTAGAGCCTGATTCACCCTCGCGCGAGTTTATCGGGCAGATCGAAACGGCCTCCACTCGGGCCGCCGACTTGTGCAAACAGATGCTGGCCTACTCGGGCAAAGGCAAGTTTGCCGTGCGTCCGGTCGACCTTTCCAGTCTGGTGAAGGAGATGGCCGACCTCTTGGAGATCGCGGTGGCCAAGAAAGGGACGCTGACCTACGAATTGGCCGAAAGCTTGCCCGCGATTGAGGCTGACACGGCGCAGATTCAGCAGGTGGTGATGAACCTGATCACCAATGCGGCCGACGCGGTAGAACCGGGCAAGGGCGAAGTGCGCGTCGAGACGCGCATCATCGTGGCCGACGCCGACTTGCTCTCGCGTTGCTACTGCGACTCCACGATGCCGGAGGGGCTCTATGTTTGCCTGGAAGTCACCGACAACGGTTGCGGCATGGACGAGGAGACGCAATCGCGGATCTTCGATCCCTTTTTTACCACCAAGTTCACGGGCCGCGGTCTGGGCATGGCGGCCGTGCTGGGCATCATTCGCGGCCACCGAGGTGCCATCCAAATGACCAGCGCGCCGGGGAAAGGAACGGTCATTCGCGTTCTGATTCCACCTTCGGTGCAGGCGCCGCGCAGTTTCGCGAAGGAGCCGCCGTCTCTCGACGAATGGCGCGGCAAAGGGACGGTGCTCGTCGTCGACGACGAAGAAATGGTGCTGAACGTGGCCAAGGCCATACTCGCCAGCGTTGGATTCACTGTCGAAACCGCGAGCGACGGGCGGCAAGCGGTGCGGCTCTTTGAACAGCGCCGTCACGAAATCGACCTCGTGCTCATGGACATGACGATGCCGCACATGAGCGGAGAAGACACCTTCGTCCAGATGAGAAAAATCGACCCGAACGTCCGCGTGGTGATGGCCAGCGGATACAGCGAGCACGAAGCGACGAGTCACGTCATTTCGCGAAACCTGTCTGGCTTTATCCAAAAGCCTTATCGGGCCGCCGACCTTGTGGCCAAGCTGCGCGGTCTCCTGGAACGCAGTAGCAGGAACAAATCGCGTTAGCGCAAAGCAGCGGAAGGCCGCTTACTGTCTACTGTCGCCAACAACCCTGGCAAAGTGCTTATCTGCCCATCGGTTTGAAAGATAGGCCCTTGGGAACGCATGGAGGATAAGTCTCGCGAAGCACGTTAGCGAGCTTGGTGTTGGGCCTATCGGTAGTGCAACGTTTGTTGACCACGACGCTCACTGCAAACCGCAACCAATACCTTTGGTGTATTTTCGCACCCCTGCAGTAACGTACATTGTCAGTTATTTCGATCTTTAGCAGATCGCTGCGCTCGCGTGACACTTGTTGTGTATGCATAACTAAACTATGCTTAGCTAGAATAAGTGGGGTCGTGAATTAACAGAATATAAGGATTTGTACAATGGCTCGAAGCCCCGCAAAGGATGCAATGAACAAAAGCGATCACGTGCGACGCTACTTGTCTCAACATCCCTCGGCGAAACCGAAAGAGATCTTTCAAGGATTGCAGGGCGAGGGGGTTGATGTGTCGATGGCGCTTATCAACCGCATCAAATACGGGCCTGAAAGCGGCCGCAAGGGCAAGCGTGGTAGACGCGGTCGGCGCACTGCGGCTGCTGCAACCAACGGACATCAGCTATCGCTGGAGCACCTTCTGGCCGCCAAGAAGCTGGTTGACCAGTTGGGGAGCGTCCAGTCGGCAAAGCAAGCGGTCGACGCCCTGGCCAAGTTGAGCTGATTGACGAGCCTTGTTTTTCGGCAGGTCGCCGGCACCCTGTCGTGCGACGGACGGTTGGCTTAGGGTGCGGTGGGACAAGGGAAGCGAGTCCCACCTGCCGTAGGCCCAGGGGGCAGCAAAAAAGGCCCGGGCGCACCCAATGCGAGACACTCAACGGCCTTGGCTTGTTTGCGGTGCGGGCTTGCTCGTCCCATCTACAATCTGAACGTTCGGTTTTGTCTGGGAGCCTGGTTGCCGCCAAACTGGCGTTGCATTTTCGGCCCCGATTCGGCATAGTCGCCGCTTTTCCAGACCGCGCCTCTTGCCTTGCGCCTTGCTGGATTGCGGAGACGGGCGAATGCCGGCGAGAGAAATCGGCACGGCAACACGATCGGGTTTGTCGCTTCGTGTGTGGCTGGCACTGGCCGCCGTTCTGGCGGCCGGTATGGCGCTGCGCCTCGTTTGGCTTGACGACATCGAGTACAAGATCGACGAAGAGTGGACATGGTACCACGCGCATGCGGCGGGTCGCACCGAGCCATTTCCATGGGTCGGTATGCCCACCAGCGCCGGACCGGAAAACCCTGGCATGAGCCTGTGGGTATTCATTCCCCTCGGGTGGCTGGGGGAGCGGCCGGCGGACCTGGCGCGCGGCGTGGCGGGCCTCAGCATCGCCGCCCTCCTGATAACGGTTCTCTTCGCCTTTCGCTCGGTGCCCCCCCGCGACCGTGAGATGTGGCTATGGGCGGCGGCACTTTCGGCGGTGCATCCGCTCTCCGTCCTGCACCATCGAAAGATTTGGCCCCCCTGCACCTTCCCTTTGCTGGGAGTGTTGTTTGTCATTTGCTGGTGGCACCGCGATCGCCGCCTCTTCGCCTTCGGTTGGGGCGCGCTGGGAAGCGTTTTAGCGCAGATTAATCCATCGGCCGGCTTCTTCGCGGCCGGTTTTGCCCTCTGGTCGTGGGTCGGCCGCCGCTCACCCATCGCCTGGAAGAGCTGGTTGCTGGGCAGCGCGCTGGCGTCGCTGCCGCTGATCCCCTGGTTCATCCACATCTCGACGGTCTCAACCCAGCCGCACGTGACTACGCTGAAGTGGACGCGTCTGCTGGAAGGCAAATTCTTCTTACGCTGGTTTACCGAGCCGTTTGGCATAGGCCTCGATCACGCGCTGGGAGACGACTACGTCGATTTCCTCAGGCAACCCGTGCTCGCCGGCGTCCCGACGCATCTGGTAGGAATTCTGCACTTGACGGCGCTGTCGATCGCGGTGGCGATCGGCTGG
>DASRSQ010000269.1:0-6484 GCA_035656475.1 Gemmataceae bacterium
GACGGCGAGAACTTCGTTGGCGTGGGCCTTCGGCACATCCCACGCGGAAGCGCCGGTGGCGAGGTTCCAGACCTTGACCGAGCCGTTCCAGCCACCGGAGACGACGCGCTGGTTGTCGGTCGGATCGAAGGCCACTTCCGCGATCGCCTTGAGCGGGGCGGCGTAGGACTGCATCTCCTGGCCCGAGAGGAGTTCCCAAAGTTTGACGGTGCAATCGCCGCTGGCGGAGGCGAGGCGCTGGCCGTCGGGACTGAAGCAGAAGCCGAGCACTTCCCTGGCGTGCCCTCGCAATGTGGCGAGCTCCTTGCCATCGACGACGCCCCACACGAGGACGGTGCCGTCCCAGCCGGCGGAGGCGAGTTGAGTCCCATCGGGGCTGAAGCCGATTGCGGTGATGCCCTTGGCGTGGCGTCCCTTGGTGACGGCGACTTCTTCGCCGCTGTCGGCTTTCCAGACCTTGACCGATTCATCCATGCCGGCGGTGGCGAAGTATTTGCCATCGGGGCTGTACGCAATGCCGGCGACGCCGTTCGTGCTGCGCAGATAGGTCTGGGCCGGTTCGCCGTTGGCGAGGTCCCAGATGATGACGGATTTGTCGAGCCCGGTGGACGCGAGGCGTTTGCCGTCGGGGCTGAAGACAAGGCCAGTGACGCCGCTGGAGTGTCCCTTCTTGAGGGGGGTCGGATTCTTGAGCGTGGCCGGATCGCACCAGAGGATCTTGCCGTCCTGGCCGGCGGAGGCGAGTTGCTTGCCATCGGGGCTGAAGGCGAGACTGGTGACGGCTTCCTCATGCAGCTTCGGGCTGGTCAACAGAAGCCCGCCTTTGCGAGCATCCCACGACTTGATGACGCCGTCTTTGGCGCCAGTGACGAGCGTCTGATTGTCGGGACTGAGAGCAAATGCGGTGACATCCTTGAGCGTGGCGAGATTCTGGCCGGTGTGGGCGTCCCAGACTTTGACGGCACCGACGTGATCCAGGGACGCGAGCAGCTTACCATCCGGGCTGTACGAGACGGAGCGGACCGCATCGATGTGGCCGTAAAGCGTCGCGTAGCTGCCTTCGAACTGGCGGCGCAAGAAGTGCCACCCGCCGTGGCGATACTTCGCCGGGATCTGCTCGAGGATCTCGTTCGCCAGCAACGGCTGCCCCTCGTTCCATCGGCTCTGCGCGAGCATGGTGGTGTTGAGGGCTGATGCGTCTTCGGCCCGGCGTGTCGCTTCCTCAGCGGCAATTTGAGCTTTCTTCGCATCGTCGCGAGCAAGCACGGCATCATTCTTTGCCTTAATGGCACGCGTCTTCTCCTCGTCGGCTCGCGTCTTCTCTTGCTCAGCATTGTTTCGGGCCTTGTCGGCAATCTCTTTCTGGGCAACGAGGCCCTCGTTTGCATCTACCGCTGATTTACGCGCAATCTGTGCCTCGTTTTCTTTGATGGTCAGTTCGTCATTGGCTTCCTTTAGCAACGCTACCTGCGCCACCGAGAACACCAAACCAACCAGGATCGCGACCGCGCCCGTCGTCACCAGCGTGCGATGTCGGCTCACCCAGCGGCGTGTGCGCACCGTGATCGGCTCTGGATACGCGCTCACCGGCTCGTTGCCGAGCCAGCGCTCGAGATCATCGGCGATCTCGCGCGCCGACTGATAGCGGCGAGCCTGCTGCAGCGCCAGGCACTTCATGCAGATCGCTTCCAGTGCCCGGTCGATGCCCGGCTTGAAATCGCGCACCCGATGGATCTCGCCCGACACCACCTTCGCCTGGATCTTGCGCAGGTCGGCGCGCTTCGGATCGGCTGCCGTCGAATCCTCGACCGATGGGCGTCCCGTCAACAGCGCGAACAGCGTCGCACCCAGGCAGTAGACATCGCTCACCGGGCCGATCTGGTCGACGCGCCCCGCCGCCTGCTCCGGGCTCATGTAGGTAATCGTCCCGATTGCCCGGCCCGGCAAGGTGTCGGACGAGCTGCCGCTGCTGAGCAATGGCTCGAAGACCGAGCCCGATGCGTCTCCCGTGACCTTGCCCATCACCTTCGCCAGGCCCCAGTCGACGACCAGCGTCTCGCCGTAGGTGCCGAGCATGATGTTGCTCGGCTTGAGGTCGCGATGCACGATGTCGCGGTCGTGGGCGTATTGCATCGTGTTGCAGACGCCGACGAAGCGCGTCAGCAACCGGCGCAGTTCCATGGCCTGGTCGGCCGGCGTGCGCGTCGAATCCTGTGCGTGCAGCCGCCTGATCGCTTCCTCCAGGCTCTCGCCCTTGATAAAGCGCATCGCATAGAACGGCCGGCCGCTCGCGTAGGTGCCGAGGCCGTAGACCGGGACGACGCCGGGATGCTCCAGCCGGCCCGTGATCTCCGCTTCGAGCAGGAACCGCGAACGCGCGTCCGGGTTGTCGGCGTACAGTTCCTTGATCTCTTTGAGCGCGACTTTGCGATGCAGCTCCTTGTCGCGCGCAAGATAGACCTGCCCCAGCGCCCCGGCGGCGTGTGGCTTCAACTTGCGAAAGCGGAGCGAAGCGAGGTTGTCCGGCTTCAGCGGCCCATCGGTCGGCCCCTCCGGCGGCGAGAGAATCTCCACGTCGCCGAAATCCGTCGCATCCGCGTTGACCGGCGGCGTCGGGTCCTGCTCGCTGCCATCCTGCACGAGTTGCAGTTGCACGAGGTTTTCGAGCACATCGCGCGTGTGCGGCGAGATCGCTTGCCGTTCGACCAGGATCAGCCCCATCGGCCGTGATTTGTCGAAATTCCACACCTTCTTCGCTGCGGCGAGGGTCTCGGGGCTGATGAAATTCAACTCCAGCGCGAGATGTGCCAAGAGCAGATCGCGCTGATTTTCGGCATTCGGAGAAGCCATATGCGTCTCGTTGAAATGATGGTCGAGCGGCTCGGGTTAAGGTCACTTTATCGATACGAAAACCCGGCCGCAACCGGGTTTACATGGTGAATATGGCCCTTCCGAAGCCAGAGCGGACAGAATTGCCAGACATGCGTAAGAATCATCCGCTCGGCGGTTTAGCGCACTTCCGCCCCGTAGCGACATCGCGCGAACGCAGCAATCCGCCGCGCTAAATCGCCGAGCGGACGATGATGACGCTTGACAGGTGTGACATCATACCTTGACACAGCGCTTCTCGCGTGCCGACGTCAACAGCGCGTCCATCACCTTCGCTGACTTGATCGCTTCCTCCGGCGGCGGCCAGACCGGCTTGTCTTCCAGCACATAGCGGCCGAAATCCTCCAGCATGCACTGGATCTGGTCCCCCTCGACCGTGAACGTGTCGGTGGCCGCCTCGTTGAGCGTCACCGTGTAATTTGGCGTGCGCGGCACCCACATCTCGGGCACGCCGAGGACACCCTTTTTGCAGACGACCTCGAGCCATTGCCGCATCGGATGGATGAAGCTGCAATCGAAGTTGGCGATGCGGCCGTCGGCAAACCACAGGGTCGCGCTCATGGCGATGTCGACGTCGTGCTCGAAGCGTGCTGCCGCCCAGACCTTGACCGGCTCCTCGCCGAAGGCCCAGCGAATGCCGTAGACCGGATAGCAACCAACATCGAGCAGCGACCCACCGGCGGTGCCGGCTTGCAGGCGGATGTTGGCAGGATCCATCGGCAACTGGAACGTGAATGTCCCGGTGACGCGTTCGACGCGGCCGAGCGTTCCCGAATCCAGCACCGCCTTCATCTTTGCCGTCCGCGGATGGTGCGGCCACATGAACCCGTCCATCATCTTGATCTTGCGAGCATGGCAGAACGCGACCAACGCCTCGGCCTCGCGTGCCGTCGGCGTCAACGGCTTCTCGCACAGCACGTGTTTGCCTCGCTCCGCCGCCTTGCGCGTCCATTCGTCGTGCAAGGTGTTGGGAAGCGGATTATAGATGGCGTCGATGCCCGGATCGTCAAGCAGCGCATCGTAGCTGCCAAAGGCCTTGGGGATGTGCGCCGCTTTCGCGGCAGCCTCAGCCTTGGCGAGCGATCGGCTGGCAATACCGACGAGCTCCGCGTTCGCCGCTTTCGCGAACGCGGGTAACAGCCGTTCATTGATCTTGGCGACGCCCAGGATGCCCCAGCGAAGTTTTCTGGCCATGACGATTGCTCCCATTGCTTGTGGCTACGCTGACTTGCTGACGGAACAAGTGCTATGATATGGCCACTATCTTCGCAATCGAGCCGGTCGGCACACTGTTTGCTCAAGAGATTGCGAGCGAACAGGAGGTGTACCATGTTGAACAAGAATCAGCTCGAGAAATTCCGCAGGAAACTGCACGACCTGCGGGCCGGCTTCGACGCACGCGTCGATTCGATCCGTGACGAAGCCGCCCATGCGGCGGGCGGCGAGGCCTCTGGCGGCCTGTCGAACACGCCGATCCATTTGGGTGATCTGGGAAGCCAGGAAGAAGGGGCCGCGGTCAACGTTGGCCTGGCCGAGAATGAGGCGTATCTTCGCCAGGAAATTGACGAGGCGTTGCGCCGTCTGGAGGATGGAACCTACGGGACTTGTGAGGCGTGCCACAAGGACATCAATCCATCCCGGCTCGACGCGGTCCCGTATTCGCGCTGGTGCATCCAATGTGCGGAAGCGAACCAGACTGGGCCAAGGTAGGACAGAAACTCCGAAGTCTGATAATCGAAATCCGAAACAGATTCGAAATTCGAATCGGAAAACAGAAATCGTTTGGTGTTTCTGTTTGCGTTTCGAATTTCGAATCTGTTTCGGATTTCGATTTTGTCAATATGGATTTAGCAGCAACCGCAGCAGACCGGGTTGTTGTTGACGCACAGGCAGCAGGTGCAGCCGGACTTGAGCATGCAGGTCATGCTATCGCAGCAGGCCTGGATCATGTCGCAGCAGGCCTTGTCGCCGCTGGTGCACGTGATGGTGACGCCGGTCGGGGTCATTTCGCACTTGCACAGGCCCATGGTGAGGTTGCAGGTGCAGACGGCCATGCCGTTGAGCATCATGCAGCAGCTGACCATACCGCCGGCCATCATCGAGCAGAGGTTCTGCATCATGGTGCAGGCAGCCTTGTCGTCGCAGGTGCAGACGATCTTCATGCCGCCGGTGCATTTTTCCATTTTCATGGTGCAACGCGGGATCATCAGCCACTGAGCGCCGGTGGGCGTCGAGACGGTGCCGGGGGTACCCATGGTGGGCATGTTCATTGCCGTCCGTTCCATCATCATGTTCGTCATGAACGCACTCCTTTGAGAATTGGAATCTTGTCCAGGTGAAAACCCGAAGCATGGTACTGGAAAGGACCTATTTTGTGCAAGTGTTAAATTGAGAAAAATCGACAAAGGTGAACTATTGCGGAAGGTTGATGGAACTACCTTTGTCGGCGCTTTGGGCAGGTAGAAATGTCGATTCAAGTTATTTTGCAGACCTGGTTTAACGAAATAAGAGGTAAGGATTGATGTGACAGACTCCACCGATTCACGCCGTTGTCGGGGCCAGCCATGACCGAAGACCGTTTTTCGCAGCCGACGCCCGAACAGCCCGTTCCCACTTCGGGTTTCGTGATCATGCCCGTTGGCGAGGCGCCGCAGTCCGCGTCGCCCATGCAATGGCTCTATCAGCAGCTCTACGCTCAAGCTCAGCAGGCAAATCAACGGCCCGCGCCGCGTGACCTTTTTGCCGTGATGAACTGAATCTCGGAACCACGAAACACACGAATCACACGAAAGAAGACCGGATTCGATCCCGGTTTTCTGTCGTGTGATTCGTGTGTTTCGTGGTTTGATTATCATGTCTGCATGAGAATCATCAATGTCAAGGCATGCCAGCCGCGGTGCGCATCGCCGGCGGACTGGCGCACGTCGCTGGGACAGATTTTGGTCGCGGTCGAGACTGATGCCGGCCTGATCGGGTATGGCGTCGGCGGTGGCGGACTCTCGGCCATCCATATCATTCGCACGGTGCTGCGCGACCTGCTCGTTGGCCGGGATGTTGAGCCGATCGAGACGCGCTGGCAGGAGATGTACGCCGCGACGCTGGCGTTTGGCCGCAAGGGAGTCGCGATCATGGCCCTCAGTGGCGTCGATCTGGCCCTGTGGGATCTGCGAGGCAAGGCCGCCAATCAGTCAGTCGACCAACTCCTCGGCGGCCCGATTCACGACAGCATGCCGACCTATACCACCGTGTGGGACGATGTCCCCGAGGCCCAGCTCGGTCAACACGCCGCCTTCAAGATCCATCTCGGCAGCTCTGACGGCGATCTCGACAGCTACGTGAAAACGCTTGCTCGCGCCCGGGCGCGCGTCGGGCCAGGCGTCGCGCTGATGGTGGACGCGTGGATGCGCTGGGACGTGCCGTTCACGCTACGCTTCGCTGAGCGGGTGGCGCCGCTCGGCATCGACTGGATCGAGGAACCGCTGCCGCCGGACGATTTCGCGGGCTATGCGGAGCTGGCGCGGCGGTGCCCGATCCCCATCGCCGGGGGCGAGCACGAGTTCACCGCCGCCGCGTTTGCCGAGATCATCGAGCGCCG
>DASRSQ010000270.1:0-7156 GCA_035656475.1 Gemmataceae bacterium
AAATAGATACGCAACCCAGCCGAACGCAATGAACGTCAGCACCGTGATCAGTCGCTGCATGAATGGCGTGTGGAACGCGGGCGCGTCGCTGAGGCGATTGATCGTGTAATAGAAGACCGGCGTCAGGAAGATGCCGAAGGCCGTCACCCCCAGCATGCCGCTGAAGACGGCGACGCCGAGCGTCTTGCGCATCTCGGCGCCGGCGCCGTCGGAGATCAACAGGGGCACCACGCCGAGGATGAATGCGAAGGACGTCATGATGATCGGACGCAGCCGTAGCTTGCACGCCTCCAGTGTCGCCTCCATGCGAGGCACGCCTGCCTCACGGCGCATCTTGGCGAATTCGACGATCAAGATCGCGTTCTTGCTGGACAATCCGACGAGCACCACGAAGCCGATCTGCGTAAAGATATTGATGTCCATCCCCGCCACGCGCACGCCGATGACGGCGCTCAACAGGCACATCGGCACGACCAGGATCACCGCGAGCGGCAGCGTCCAGCTCTCGTACTGCGCCGCCAACACGAGGAACACCATGACGACGGCGAGGGCGAAGATAATCATCGCCGTGTTGCCCTGCTGCAACTCCAGATACGACATGTCGGTCCACTCGTACGACATCGATTGCGGCAATTCCTTGGCGGCGAGCTTCTGCATGACGTCGATGGCTTGTCGCGAACTCATGCCCGGGCCGCCCATGCCGTTGATGGTGGCGCTCGGATACATGTTATAACGGCTGAGGATCAAGGTGCCGGAGACCTCGCGCACGCTCCCCAGGGCGCCGAGCGGCACCATCGCTCCATTGGCGTTGCGGGTCTTCAGTTGCGAGAGATCCTCGCGGCGAAAGCGATATGGCGCCTCGGCCTGCACGATGACCTGCCAGGTGCGACCCAGCAGGTTGAAGTCGTTCACATAGAGCGAACCCTGCAAGATGCTCAACGTGGCGGCGGCATCCTCGACCCGAACCTTGCGGGCGTTGATCTCGCGCGTGTCGGCTGCCACCTGCAGTTGCGGCACATTCGCGCGAAAGACGGTGAACATGCCAACCATGCCGGGCTGGCGATCGATTTCCGGATGCTCCTCGGCGAGCTTCGCCAGGTTGTCATTGAGCTGATTCAGATCGCCGCTGCCGTAGTCGAGGCCAAGTTGTACCGCTCCGGTGACACGGCGGTTGGTGCCGAGCATGGCAAGCCGTTCGGCTTGCTTTTGCATTTCGACCGGTCCAAGGTCGCCGCGATCCTCCAGGACGAAGGCGAAGCCGCCCGCCTTGCCGACGCCACGCACGGGAGGGGGCCCAAAAACGGCGATGCTGGCGTCGTAGATCTGCGCGTCGTATTCCCTGCGCAAATAGTCCATGATCTGGGTCGCCGTCGCGCCGACAAAGATCGCGCGATCTTCGGGGGACATGGTCTCCTCGAGATGCCGGCGGGTGGCGTAGTCGTTCAGATTGACGAACATCGACCCGAAATTGCTGCCGATTGCGTTGAGCGCGAACGAGCGCCCCGTGATGGCGGTCGCATGCTTGACCCCCTTGTGCTTGAGCGTGATGTCGGTCACCAAACGCATCACTTCTTGCGTGCGCTCCATCGATGCCGAATCGGGAAGCTGGATGTTGACCATCAGGTAACCCATGTCCTGATTCGGTATGAAACCCTTGGGTGTGGTGGTGAAGGCCAGATAAGTCAGGACGATCAAGCCCGCGTAGACCACAAGCGAGATGGTGCTGAAACGGAGCACTCTGCCGGTGACTCCGGTGTAGCCGTTGGTAAATCGGCGGAAGCCGGCGTTGAAGCCGCGGAAGAAGAATGCCAACAGCGCATTCAGCGGCTTGCTCACGAACCAGCCGATGACAGCGCCGACGCTGGCGATCATATACGGGAGAATGGCCGAGAGAAGCTCGGGGACTTGCATTGCCTCCGCGCCCATCGAACCGAGAAAATACCAGGCAAGCCATGCGCCGACGATGACATACCCCAGACGCGGCAACGGATCGGGCTTCTGCTTCGTTCCATCGGGGCCCTTTTCTCCATCGATTGGTTTCAACAAGAGCGCCGTTAACGCAGGACTCAACGTAAGTGAGTTGAATGCCGAGATGATCGTCGAGACGGCAATTGTCAGGGCGAACTGCCGGAAAAAGTGTCCCGTGATGCCGCTGATAAACGCGCACGGAATAAAGACCGCGCTGAGCACCAGGCCGACGGCGATGACCGGGCCGGATACTTGCTCCATCGCCTTGATGGTTGCCTCATGCGGGCTCAAGCCGTGTTCGATGTGGTGCTCCACGGCCTCCACGACGACGATGGCGTCATCGACGACGATGCCGATCGCCAGCACCAGGCCGAAAAGCGTCAGGTTGTTGAGGCTGAAACCGATGGCGGCCATGACGGCAAACGTGCCCACGATCGCCACGGGGACCGCGATCAGCGGAATGATCGCCGAGCGCCAGTTCTGCAAGAACAGCAGCACGACCAGCGCCACCAGGATGATCGCATCGCGCAGCGTGATGAACACCTCGCGGATCGATTCGCGCGTGTAGGGAGTCGTGTCAAAGCCGACGTCGTAATCGATGCCCTCGGGGAAATCTTGCTTCAGCTCTTCGAGCTTCGCGATGACGCGATCACGCAGATCCAGGGCGTTGGCATTGGGAAGCTGAAAGATCGCGAGGAACACCGTTGATTTGCCGTCGAGTTGCACATCGACGTCTTCGTTCTTGGCGCCGAGCTCCAGGCGGGCGACGTCCTTCAAACGCACCAGGCGGCCGTCCGGCCTGACCTTGATGATGATGTTTTCGAACTGGTTCACATCCTGGAGCCGGCCCAGAATGTCGAACGGCAACTGCGTTTCCTGCATAACGGGTTCCGCGCCCGGATGCTTCGCGTTCGCTGAGGCGCTGGCCGGCTGGCCGACCATACCGGCGGCGAGCTGGGCGTTTTGCTCGCGAATCGCGGCGACGACATCCATGGCCGTCAGGTTGCGATGCGCCAGCTTGCCGGGATCCACCCAGACGCGCATGCTGTAATCGCGCTGCCCGAACAGGAAGACATCGCTGACGCCATCGACACGTGACAATTCGTCGCGGATCTGCCGGAGGGCGAAGTTGCTGAGGTAGAGCTGATCGTAGCGGCCGTTGGGGGAATTGAGCGCGATGCCCATGAGAATGTCGGGGGACATCTTGCGAACGGTGAGGCCGGTCGCCTTGATCACGTCGGGCAGGTTGGGAATCGCCAGATTGACGCGATTTTGCACCAGCACCTCGGCCATGTTCAGGTCGATATTCTGATGGAAGGTCACGCTCAGGTTGTACGAGCCGTCGTTGGTGCATTGCGACGACATGTACATCATGCCCTCGACGCCGTTGATCTGCTGCTCGATGGGCGCCGCGACGGCCTCGGCCACATCCTTGGCGTTGGCGCCGGGATAGACCGCGGTGACCGATACGGTCGGCGGCGTGATGCGCGGAAACTGCGCGAGGGGCAAACGGAGGACCGAGATCCCGCCTCCCAGCGTGATCACAATCGACAATACCGCCGCAAAGATCGGCCGATCAATGAAGAAACGCGAGAACACTGGTCGCTCCGAAACGATGCGTGCTGAGATCTATTTCGCGGCCACCTGCGGCGTCTGGGTCTGGGGCGGATCTTGCCGCTTGGCAGTGATGCTGGCGTCCTTGCGGATCCGTTGCAGGCCGCTCCAGATGACCATCTCGCCTGGCTGCACGCCTTTTTCGATGACGCGCCGGCCATCGCGCAACGCGCCCAGTTGCAGGTCCGCCCCGCCGCGGTAATCGGCCTTGAAGGCGGGCTGACCGTCCTTGTCCGTTTCTTGCTTGACCACGTAGAGAAATTTCTGGCCCTGGTCGGTACCGAGCGCTCGCTCGGGGATCAGCACCGCGCTGCGCGGCGCGCCGACGAACAGGCGAATGCGCACGAACTGGCCGTGCGAGAAACTACCGTGGTTCTTGATGACGCCGCGCAGTTGCAGCGTTCCCGTGCTGGTATCGAGCTTGTTGTCCTCGAAATCGATCTTGCCCTCGTAAGGAAACGTGCCGGCGTCATTGGCGAACTCGAAGCGAAACGTCATCTCGTTGACCGACTTGATTTTCTTCTGAGCGATCAAGTTGCGCATGGTCAACACGGTCCGCTCATCGACGTCGAAGTAGACATACATCGGATCGAGCGTGACAATCGTCGCGAGCAGCGTTTCATCGGCCTTGACCAGGTTACCCGGATCCTTCAAGCGTCGGCTCACGCGCCCGGTGCGGGGATTCTTGGGATCGATCTTGCCGCCGTTATCGAGGCTGCGCACCGTCACCTTGGTGAATTCGAGATTGAGCTTCGCCATCTCCAGGCTCGCCTTGGCCACGCGTATCGCGGCCTCGGCTTCACCGCGATCGCCGCTGACGCGGTCGAACTCCTCCGGGCTGATCGCATTGGCCTTCTGCAGGGTCTTCGCGCGTTGATATTCGGTGTCCAGCCGGCGAAACTTCGTCTCGGCCTGATAGAGGGCGGCATCTGCCTTGGCGACTTCCGTCTGATAAGGCCGCGGATCAATCTCGAAGAGGAGATCGTCTTCCTTCACGGTGTCGCCGTCCTTGAAATGAACCTTGTCCAGGTAGCCGGTGGCCCTGGCCTTCACTTCGATCATGCTTTTCGATTCGGTGCGTCCGGTGAACTCTTCGTAATCGATGATGGTGTCGGTGACCGCCGGCGTGACGAGCACCTCCGCCCGTTTAATTGCCGGCTTGGGCGCGGCCTTTTCCGAGCAGCCAGCGGCCGTGAGTGAAAGCAACAGCAAGGCAAAAACGATTGGTCGCATGAGAAATCCTATCGCAATCCGATCCGCGCAGAGGCTGGAAAGAATATGAGCCCGAAGGATAGAAATTGGGGCACCGCATTCGCCCATTATAAACTGACTGGTCAGTCCTATTGTGAGCGAGCGAGGTTCATTTGTCAATTGCTCGTTTGCCCCCGCCACGCATCGGTGTTGCAAGCACCGCAAATCGACTAATCTAATTATCCGGATTGTGACGAATATAGAAGGCGGGGTGATTGCCCATTCGAGTTTTCAGCACTCCGGCGTTGAGGGAAGCCTGGTTCAGCTGGGATACGCGCTCTTCCGCTTTCGGAGATCGGCATGGAAATTGGCACGAGACAAACAGGATGGGTTGATTTGGGTAAATCGGCCCTTGGTCTGGCTTGTCTGGCCATTGGCTTATTTGGCCTGAGCGGCTGCACCAACTTCTCTGAATTCGTGAAAAACGGCTTCAAGGTTGGCCCCAACTATCATGAGCCGGGCCCCAAGCTTCCCAACAACTGGATTGACGAGGACCATCCCAAGGTGCTCAAGGGCAATCCTCATCTCGCGGACTGGTGGGAAGTCTTCGACGATCCTGTCATGACCAACCTGGTCCAGCATGCCTATGTGGACAACCTGACCTTGCAGCAAGCCCGGCTGCAGATTGGGGTATCCGAGATTCAGCAGCAAGTCGCCCGCTCGGAACTATTGCCTCAGGGGCAAAGCCTGGTCGCAAGCGCCAGTCACGGCATCGTGAGCGGAAACAATGGCGTGCTCCCTGTGGGCGGCCCCGCGTTCGGAACGGCACTGGCGCCCAGCGTTGGCGCCAAGCCGCTGGCGGTGGCATCCACGCCGATTGCCGGCGCAAGCGCGCTTCCCGTCGGTGCTGCCGGCACCACTACCACGAACACCAGCCCCTTGCTGAACAGCTCCATCGGCGCCGGCGGCGCGGGCGTTGGCATTCCCGTGGGCCCGACCCGCTATTTCAACAACTTCGGCACCTCGATGAACCTGGCCTGGGAGCTCGATTTTTGGGGCCTGTTCCGGCGCAACCTCGAAGCTTCCAATGCCGCCCTCGATCAATCCCGGCAGAATTATGACGAGTTGATGGTGCTGCAATTCTCCAACGTTGCCACCCAGTACATCCAGCTGCGCACGTTGCAAAAACAGATCGACGTCGCCCAGGAGAACATCCGCTTGCAGGAACCGTTCGTCGCCAAGCTGAAGGCCCTCTACGACAATGGCGCCGCCAACTCCAAGCCCGCATACTTCCAGATCAAGTCAACGCTGGACAATACCCGGGCACTGATTCCCCCGTTGCAAGCCTCACTCCGGCAAACCAACAATCAACTTTGCAATCTGTTGGGTATTCCGGTCCGCGATCTGCTGGCCGAACTAGGGGACGGCCGCGTGCCCGATCCCAAGGACGCGAAAAATCGCATCGTCCGTATCCCCCGTCCCAAGGACGACCGCGTGGTGCTCGGCATCCCTGGCGACCTGTTGCTGCGCCGTCCCGACGTGCAAGCCCAGGAAAGACAATTGCGAATTCAGTCGGCGCAGATCGGCATCGCCGAAGCCCAGATGTTCCCCCACATCGGTATCAACGGCACGATCGGCCTGTCGGCGAACAAGGCCAGCCAGGTCTTCAACTCGCAATCATGGATTGGCAGCTTCGGCCCCTCCATGACCTGGAACATCATGAATTACGGCCGATTGCTGGCCAACGTGCGCAGTCAAGATTTGCAATATCAGCAATATGTCCGCGTTTATCAGCAGGCCATTCTGAACGCCAACCAGGACGTGGAAAACGCCCTGGTTGCATACCTGCAGTCCATCGAACAACGCGATCTCCTGCAGACGAGCGCCCAGGACGCCATTGAGGTCACCGATTATTACTTGGCCCAGCTCAATGCGGGATATTCGCCCCCCGCAGCCAGTTCGCTGGCATTCTACAATCAGATCTTTACCGCCATCACCTTCCGATCTCAGCAACAGCAGGCGGCCGCGCAGGCGGAGGGGAACGTCGCCCTGAACTTGATTCTCCTCTACCGCGCACTGGGCGGTGGCTGGCAGATCCGCCTCAGCAACGAGCCGTGCAACGACCCGGTCCAGCCCCCCGTGAATCCGCCCTTCTCGGCTCCGCCGCCGCGCACGTTGCCCAACGTTAATGCTGCACCGGCGCCGGCCACCTCAGCCGTCGCGACGCTGGGCGCCCCGGAAAACACTCGGTGAGCCAATCCGATGAAACGCCGCTCTTTGTGAGACCATCGTTGCGTGTCACCCGATCGTGAACGGAATCGAAAACTCCTAGTGCTTTGTCAAGGCTTAGCTGAGGGATCGCGAATTTTTGGAAGCTGACCTT
>DASRSQ010000271.1:0-2617 GCA_035656475.1 Gemmataceae bacterium
GCAGATAGATGCACTTGCATCTTTATTCGGCATCGCTAGGTTGCCGCTGAGTTGGCCGTCGTGGCCGCACAACCAGAGGATTTGTTCATGGCATATAGCGTCGCCGTCATTGTCGGCAGCCTTCGCAAGGAGTCGTTCTCCCTCAAGATCGCCAAGGCCCTGACGAAGCTCGCGCCATCGTCACTTCAGCTCGATGTCGTCACGCTCGGCGGATTGTCCTTCTACAATCGGGATCTCGAGGCCACGCCGCCAGCCGACTGGGTCAGTTTCCGTGATCGGATCAGAAAAGCCGATGCCGTTCTGTTCGTGACGCCGGAATACAATCGCTCCGTTCCCGGTGTCTTGAAGAACGCCATCGATGTCGGATCGCGTCCCTACGGGCAGAGCGTGTTCGATCGCAAGCCCGGTGGTGTCATCAGCAATTCGCCCGGCGCAATCGGCGGGTTCGGCGCCAACCATCACTTGCGGCAGTCACTGACCTTCCTCAACATCGCCGTTCTGCAGCAGCCGGAAGCGTATGTCGGCGGCATCGGCGATGCGTTCGACGACAAGGGCGAACTGGTCAAGGCGCCCACGCGGGAATTTCTCGAAAACTACATCAAGGCCTTCGACGCCTGGGTGGCGCAGCAGAAGAAATAGCCGTCCCGGCTGCAGCGGCGGCGCGATTCTTAGCGAAGCATTAACCGCGTCGCCGCATCGTGGGTCATGGTCTCGCGCTCACGACTCAAATCGGTGCTTACCGGGCTCGCCCTCTACACGATGGCGGCGATGATCGTTGGCTATTTTGGCGTCAACGCCTACACCGGCAAGTACGGCCTGAATGCCCGCCAGGAGCTCGATCAGGAAATCATCGCGCTGACATCCGAGCTGGCGCGCTTGAAGAAGGAGCGGGCCGAGGGCGAACAGCGGGTGTCGCTGCTGCGCTCGAGTGGGATCGATCCCGACATGCTCGACGAGCGCGTCCGCTATCAGCTCGACTACGCCAGTCCGCAAGAGCTGGTTCACGTCATCCGTCCGAAGTAATCGATCGTCCGAAGTAATCGCCCGTCGTCGTGATCGCGACTGATCGTTCGCGTGCCGCGAACGCGGCCGTTCGTCTCACGCGCGATTGTGTCTAATTTCAAAAATCCGAGATTTCGGTGACAAAAATTTCGCGTCTCGCTGCACTGCAAGAGACGGGCGGCATCGCTTTGATCACACGCTGCTTTCAAGCCGCTCTGAGTTGGGTTAGAGAGGGATATCCTTTCTCGTATTCGGATTTCCTATGGCCGCACCCAAGAAGAGCGCCGCGCAGGCAGCAGGCAACGGATCCCGCAGCCCGTCTCCTCCCGAATTCACGCGCGAGCAGGACTTTCAAGCCTTGCGCGACATGCTGTTGATCCGGCGCTTCGAGGAAAAGGCCGGCCAGCTCTATGGAATGGGCGCGATCGGCGGCTTCTGTCACCTCTACATCGGCCAGGAAGCGATCGTGGTCGGTATGCAGATGGCGCTGAAGGACGGCGATCAGGTCATAACCGGTTACCGCGATCACGGTCACATGCTGGCTTGCGGCATGGACGCCAAGGGTGTGATGGCCGAACTCACCGGACGCCGCGGCGGTTATTCCAAGGGCAAGGGCGGTTCCATGCACATGTTCAGCATGGAGAAGAATTTCTTCGGCGGTCACGGCATCGTCGGCGCGCAGGTCTCGCTCGGCACCGGACTGGCCTTTGCCAACCGCTATCGCGGCAACGACAACGTCAGCCTCGCGTATTTCGGCGACGGTGCGTCCAATCAGGGGCAGGTCTACGAAAGCTTCAACATGGCCGAGCTTTGGAAGCTTCCGGTGATCTACATCATCGAGAACAACCGCTATGCCATGGGTACGTCGGTGACGCGCTCCTCGGCGCAGACGGATTTTTCCAAGCGCGGCGTGTCCTTCAATATTCCCGGCGAGCAGGTCGACGGCATGGATGTACGTGCCGTGAAGGCGGCCGGCGACAAGGCGGTGAAGTGGTGCCGCGAGGGCAACGGCCCGTTCATTCTGGAGATGCAGACCTACCGCTATCGCGGCCACTCGATGTCCGATCCGGCGAAGTACCGCACCCGCGAGGAGGTCGACAAGGTCCGTCACGACTCCGACCCGATCGAGCAGGTTCGCAACCGTCTGCTGGCGGCCAAGGTCACCGAGGACGAGTTGAAGAAGATCGACGCGGAGGTGCGCGAGATCGTCAACGCAGCCGCCGACTTCGCGCAGCACGATCCCGAGCCCGACGTGTCCGAACTCTACACCGACATCTATCGCTAAGCGCGCCAGCTTTTTTCCGGAGCGATCATGCCAATTCAAGTTCTGATGCCCGCGCTTTCGCCGACCATGGAGAAGGGCAACCTCGCCAAGTGGCTGAAGAAGGAAGGCGAGACCATCAAGTCCGGCGACGTCATCGCCGAGATCGAGACAGACAAGGCCACCATGGAAGTCGAGGCGACCGACGAAGGCACGCTCGGCAAGATTTTGGTGCCGGAAGGTACCGCCGACGTCGCGGTCAACACGCCGATCGCCATGATCCTCGCCGATGGCGAGGATGCCTCTGCCGCCGCCGCGGCTGCCCCGAAGGCTCTACCGCCAGCTGCGAAAGCG
>DASRSQ010000272.1:0-1792 GCA_035656475.1 Gemmataceae bacterium
AGCTAGCTCGGCAGTTCGGTGGTTGCGCTACCGTGCCGCTGGCTAGTCGCCGGCGTGTCGCCGGAATCGGCTGCCGGAGTGGTGATCCGGCGGCGCACGCAAGTTCTTGATTTGATGGTGGCCAGGGGCGGAATCGAACCACCGACACGCGGATTTTCAGTCGTTCGAAGGTTGTACGGGTACTTGTAAAATCAACCACTTGCGGCGCTTGCCAACCCGCATTCCAGGCACAGTCAGGCACAATTTGGTCACAGGCAATCTGAGCTGGGCACAAAAAGTGAACGCATCACGCCGTCGTTGAAAGTGCGTGCTCCCTTGGCCTTGCGATGAGATTGCACATTGATTTCAGTGCTGGCATTATGCATGCATGGCCATTCAGATCACAATCCGTGATGTTCCCGAGAAGGTCCGGGACGAACTCGCCGCTCGCGCAGCTCTGCAAGGGAAGTCAATGCAAGAGTACTTGCGCGCCGAGCTAGAGCGTCTGGCCGCTCGCCCCTCCGTGGACGCGTGGTTGCAACAGGTGCGAAGGAGAAAACGCGCCTCGCAGACGCGCGTTTCTTCAGGACAGATCCTGAGAGAACGCGACGCTGATCGACGTTGAGCACCGTCGTCGACGCATCCGTCCTGGTCGCCGCGCTGGTCGATTCTGGCCCGCACGGCGAATGGGCTGAAGGGGTCATTGCAGCCGGATCGCTGCATGCCCCAGAGCTCGCGCGTGTCGAAGCCGCCAACATCCTGCGCAGACTTGAACGTGCGAAGGAACTCACCACGGCAGAAGCCAATGCGGCGTACGAGGATTTGATGCAGCTCAATATGGAGTTGTTCTCCTTCGACCCCTTCGCAGAACGTATTTGGGAACTTCGCCACAACATCACTTGCTACGATGCGTGGTACATTGCGGTTGCAGAGGCACTGAAATTGCCGCTTGCAACGTTGGATGAGCGCCTTTCCAAGGCAAAAGGTGCGACCTGCGACTTCCTGACGCCTCGCAACCGATAGAGGGCCGCGGAGCAGGAAGACGAGAACCGCGCAGGTCACCGCAGCACCGCCCCCCTCCACCAAAAACGTGTAGCGATCGCGAAGATCGTCCTTGACCCCGCTACCACCGCTCATCGGTCAATTCGAAGTCGCTTCGCGCGGCATCGATGACTGCTTGCGGGTTCTGCTGAAAGACGTCGGCCGGGCGCGCTCCATCGAGGTGGCCGTGGCGGTGGAATAGCCATAGCGTTTGACGCCAGCCGCTTCGATCCTTTGGCGGAATCCGCAGGCGAGCCACATTCGCACCCGATCACCAGCCGGAAGGGCTCCTTGGGCTTGCGGAAGCGGTGGGCCAGCCCTTCGCATCGCACCTTGTTGGGGATACTCGAGCGACCGGGTCGCCGGGTTTCGACGTGCTCGGTCTGCCCTCATCGTGCCAGGCCGCGATTTCACGATCTCGCAGGATAGTGGTGAACACCTCGCCGCTACTAGCCTGTGCTCATGGTTTCGCGCCGACGACCTCGACGAGTTCGGCGACGACTTGTAGGTCTTCGCCGTCACTGCCTGTCAACACGATGGGCTCGAAGTCCGGATTGAGGGGCTTGAGGGTGATGCGCTCGTGCCGCCACGAATCGCCCTCGGCAATCTTCTCGCTCTTATAGCGCTTGACGGTATAGCGCTGGCCGGACTCGGGATCGGTCGCGTCGCGCAGTTGGACGAGGACGGTCTTGCCCTGGCGCGTGCCTTCGACCGGAGCGCGGAAGAGGCAAAACGAGCCATCCGGAATCGCGGGCTCCATCGACTTGCCGAC
>DASRSQ010000273.1:0-7036 GCA_035656475.1 Gemmataceae bacterium
GCTCCCTGACGGTCGTGGTTCGATTGCGCAAGTGTCGAGGAGTGAAGCATGAGGATCCTTCACACCGCGCACGTCTATCCGCCTCGGGTGGACGGCGTTTCCGAAGTCGTGAGTCAGATTTCGACGCGGCTGGCGAAGCGCGGGCACGAGGTACATGTCGCCAGCTACCTGCCCGCGGGTGCCGCGCGCAGCGAAATGCTCAACGGCGTCCACGTCTACCGCTTCGACATCCGCGGCGACGCCCTGCGCGGCATGAACGGCGAGGTCGACGATTACCTCCGCTTCGCCGCATCGCTGAACTGGGACGTCATCGTCATGCACCACGCCCACACGTGGAACACCGACGCTCTATTGCCGCATCTCGAACGCATCGGCGCGCCGGCGATCTTCGTCAGCCATGGCCTGTCGGGCTTCGGCGAACCGGTCTGGGATCGATACTACGCAATGCTCGCGGACCATCTGCGCCGGGTCAATCACATCGGCCTGTCGCGGATGAATGAGGAAAGCGCGTTCTGTCCGAAATACGGCCTGCCGGAGCCGTGGATCATCCCGAACGGTATCGACCCGGCGACCTGGTGCACTCCTGCCATCGGCGTGCGCGAACGCTGGGGCATTGGCAGGTCGCGCTGGTTGCTGTCCGTGTCCAATCACACGCCGGCGAAGAATCACGCTGCCATCTTCGAAGTTGTCCGCCAGGTGCGCCGCACGCACCGCGACGCCGTCGGCACCATTATCGGCAGCCATCACCCAGTCGAGAAGTGGAACCTCGGGCGTTTCGGTCTCAAGGGGGGATGCTGGTACAAATGCTGCCTCGGTTCGATGTTTGGATCCGCGATCAAACTCAAAGTCGGCACGCCGAAGCCAGAGGTCGTGTCGGCGCTCAAGGAAGCCGACATGCTGATCATGACGTCGAAGTGGGAAGCGTACCCGCTGGCGATGCTCGAAGCGATGGCAGCGGGCACGCCGTGGCTATCGTTCGACGTCGGTTGTACCCGCGAGAACGCCGGCGGTATCGTCGTCAAGGACTCTGGCGAGATGGCTCGCACCATCGTCGATCTGTTCAACAATCCCGAACGTTGCCGGCAGCTTGGCGAAGAAGGCAAGGCCCAGATCGCCGCCCGGCACCACTGGGAAACGATCGTCGATCGATATGAGGAATATTACCGCGCGGTCGCGCGTTCGACGCCAATGCAACGACTGCAAGAGGTCACGGTATGAGGCGCACCGTCACCATCGGGATTCCGTTCCTGAATGCGCGGCGTTACCTCGCCGACGCGGTGCGCTCGGTGTTCGCGCAAACCTTCGCCGACTGGGAGCTGATCCTCATCGATGACGGCTCCACCGACGGCTCGCTCGACATTATCCGAAATATCTCCGATCCGCGCGTTCATGTAGTGAGCGACGGGACCAACCGCGGCCTGTGTGCGCGCTTGAACCAGATGGTGTCGCTGGCCCAGGGAACGTATTTCGCACGCATGGACGCCGACGATCTCATGCATCCGGAACGCATCGAGCGGCAGGTTGCGTTTCTCCAGGCGAATCCGCAGGTCGATGTCGTCGACACGGCGACGTACACGGTCGACCACGACCTGACGCCGCTCGGCATCCGCGGCGATGTGCCGCTCGACGTGCGGCCGCAATGCGTGCTGCGGCGTGGTCTGTTGATCCATCCGACAGCGATGGGCCATACCTCGTGGTTCCGCGCCAATCCGTACGACGCGGCCTATGTGCGGGCCGAGGATCGAGAGCTGTGGGTTCGCACGTGCCAGGCAACGACGTTCGGCCGGCTGTGCGAGCCATTGTTCTTCTATCGCGAAGGGCTAGGCGGCAACCTCAACAACTACCTCCGCACCGAGGCGACGGTGCGCGAAATCCTGCGCGTTTATGGGATGCCGTTGCTGGGCTCGTGGGGCACGCACGTTCTGGTGCTGCAATCGTGGCTTAAGACGCTGGCGTATCGCGCAGGCACTTCTCTCGGATTGCAAGGCATGCTCATTCGCGGCCGCAATCGCACACTGGACGCGGCGTCGACACATCGGGCTCGCGCCATCGTCGCCGACATCGTGCGGATCCCGGTGCCGGGACTCGGCGCGGAAGTGAACGAGGAGGCGCTGGCATGACGACGCGCCTGTTGCATGTGACGACGGTACCGGTGACTCTGCGATTTCTGTCGGGGCACGTGCGTCACGCCAAATGCCTGGGCTACGAAGTGCACGCGCTGTCGTCGCCGGGCGAGTTGCTCGACAAGTTCGGGCGCGACCTGGGCATTCCAGTGTATCCGGCGACGATGCCGCGCCGCATCACGCCAATGGGGGACTTGGCGTCGCTATGGCGAATCGGGCGCATCATGCGGCGCATTCGGCCCAGCATCGTCGATGGGCACACGCCGAAAGGCGGGTTGTTGGCGATGATGGCGGCGACGCTGTGCCAGGTGCCGGTGCGCGTCTATCACATGCACGGCTTGCCGCTCATGACCGCGACGGGTTGGAAACGCCGTCTTCTGCGCGCGACGGAGACTGCGGCGTGCCGGCTCGCGCATCAAGTCTATTGCGTCAGCGCTTCGGTGCGCGAGGTGGCGATTGCAGAGGGACTCTGCCCGGCAGACAAGATCAAGGTCCTCGGCGGCGGCAGCATCGCCGGGATCGACGCCCAATCGCGCTTCAACCCGGCACTTCTTCCGCCAACGGTGCGCAATGAGGTTCGCGCACGCCATGGAATTCCCGCGGATGCGCTCGTCGCCGGCTTCGTCGGTCGCATCGTGCGCGACAAGGGGATTATCGAGCTGGCGGCAGCATGGCAGGCGTTGCGCGAGGAGTTTCCGAACCTGCATCTGTTGTGTGCGGGGCCGTTCGAGAGCCAGGATCCGGTACCGGCGGTCGTCGAGCGCATGCTGCGGAGCGATCCGCGCATCCATCTGGCCGGTGACGTGAACGAGATGCCGAGCTTTTATCGGGCGCTGGACCTGCTGGTGTTGCCGACGTATCGCGAAGGGCTGCCGACGGTACTGCTGGAGGCATCGGCGATGGAGCTCCCACTGGTGGCGACGCGCATCCCCGGCTGCATTGAAGCAGTGCGCGACGGCGAAACTGGCATCCTTGTGCCGATGAAGGATGCCAGCGCACTCGCAACAGCGGCGCGCTCGTATCTGCGAGATGCGGAGTTGCGTCGTCGGCACGGCGTCCATGGGCGACGATTCATGGTACGCGCGTTCTGTCCGGAGACGCTCCAGGAGATGTTGCATCAGGAATACGAGTGTTTGCTTGCCGGACGCGCTCGTTTGACTTGCAGAGCTCATGAGCCGCGACCATCAGGGAGAGTTTCTGGATCGCGAGGCGTCTCTCATGCCAACGCGGGACGTGAAACTGAGATTCCAATGGTGCGTTCCCAAACGGAGTGCGGGAACGAGGAGTGAAAGCAAGATGTCGATTTACCGAGCATGCGGCAAGCGTCTCTTCGACCTGGTCGCAAGCGCTACGCTGCTGATCCTGTTCGCGCCGTTGCTGGCGACACTGGCGCTGCTCGTGCGCGTGTTTCTCGGCGCGCCGATCCTCTTTCGGCAGGTGCGCAGCGGCAAGAATCGGCAAGCGTTTACGATCCTCAAATTTCGCACCATGACGAACGCCGTCGATGCCGAGGGAAAGTTGCTGCCCGATGGGCAGCGTTTGACCCGGCTCGGGCGGTTCTTGCGAGCGACCAGCGTCGACGAGTTGCCGGAGTTGTGGAATGTGCTGCGAGGAGACATGAGCCTGGTCGGGCCGCGGCCGCTGCTGCGGCAGTATGACGCGTATTACACGGAGCGCGAGCTGCGCCGTTTCGATTTTTTGCCCGGCATCACCGGGTGGGCGCAAATCAACGGCCGCAACGAGCTCGCCTGGGACCAGCGTCTGGAATGCGACGTGGTCTATGTGGAGCGATGTAGTTTCTGGTTCGATATCAAAATTCTCTGTTTCACGGTCGTCAAGGTGCTGCGGCGCGACAACGTTCATGTTGATGCGGACCAGGCCGAGACGGCAATGGATGAGGAGCGTCGACAGCGAGCTGCGGTGATCTGAATGGATGCACGGCCCATGGAGAACTGGTGATGTTGGTGTTTATCGTCCCCCTCAAGAGCGCAAAGCTTTCGCACGACTGGGCGCTCACGAGTCGATTGTTCGAACGATGCGTACGTGCACTATGCAATCAGACGTCGCCGAATTTCCGAGTGGTCGTGGTCTGCAACGAGCGGCCGGAATGCGATTATCAGCATGCGAACCTGCACTATTGCGAGGTTGATTTCCCGCCGCCCGTGGATGAACCCGAGGACGCGGGGGGCTACGAGCTGGCGCGCAGCAAGAACATCGCCCGCAAGAACGCGGACAAGGCGCGCAAGATCCTCACGGGGCTCGAATTCGCTGCTCGCTTCGCGCCGACGCACACCATGGTGGTCGATGCTGACGACTGCGTGAGTAATCGCCTGGCGCAGCTCGTGGAGCAGCATCCCGATAGCGTCGGCTGGTATTGCAAGAGTGGCTACTTTCATAACGAAGGGAGCCGATTCCTCTTTCTCAATCGCCAGAATTTCAATGTGGTGTGCGGCACGTCGGTCATCGTGTCGTATGCGCACCGGCACTTGCTGTTCCCGACACCGGATTTCTATCAGCACGCGTTCTATGACCCGCCGCCGGGCCTGGTTCCACTTCCCTTCGAGGGGGTGGTCTATCTCATGGCGACCGGGGACAACATTTACATGTCGGCCCAGACCCGTAACGAGATCTACGGATCGCTGTTCCGCCGCGTCTTCAGCAAGCGCATCTTTGCCATTGCTTGGAAGCTCCTGAATTATCGACCTCACCTGTTGACCGAAGCCAGGCGAAGGGAATTTGGCTTGTATACGCTGGGAGAGCGCCACCCAACGGCGCCACTTCCTACTGGATCGTCGACAGGGACGCCGGTGCCCACGCCGGCCGCATGAGAATGGATACACAATGATGACGCTTACGACTGCGGACGAAGCCGCCTGGCATCGGGTGCTGGCGGAGTGCGCGCCGTACGATTGCTATCATCTGCCACGCTACCACCGCCTTGCGGAGTTGCAAGGGGAGGGTACGGCCCGCTTGTTTGTCTATCGCAGGGATGGGCACACGATCGCCTTGCCGTTGCTGATTCGTTCGCTAGACGGACACCCCGGCGCCCACCCGGGCTGGTGCGATGCGGCAACCGTGTACGGATACGCGGGACCGATCGCGTCGCCAGGACCGCTGCCGCGTGGGGCAGTGGCGGGTTTTCAGTCGACGCTCGCCCGCGCGCTAAACGAGTTGCAGGTGGTGTCAGTGGTGGCCCGGCTGAATCCATTCCTGCCCCAGCGTCCGATGCTGTTGGGACTGGGGAGGTGTGTGTCGTTGCGTCGCACGGTATCGATCGATTTGACTCTGCCGCCCGACGTGCAGCGTGCGAAGTATCGCAAGAATCACAAATCGGGAGTCAATCGCCTACGGCGCATGCAGGTGGCCTGCGTGCGCGATGAGGACCGCCATTATCTCACCGACTTCATTTCGATCTATCACGAGACCATGGAGCGCGTTGAAGCCCGGCCAAGCTATTACTTTTCGCCCGAATATTTTCATAGTCTCCTGGACAGCCTGGGACCGAAGGTACAGCTATTCGTCTGCTTGCACGAGGAGCGTCCCATCAGCGCGGGGCTGTTCTTCGAATGTTGCGGCATCGTGCAGTATCACCTCGGCGGCACCGTCAACGACGCCCTTACCATGGCCCCGATGAAGCAACTCCTCGACGCAGTCCGCCTCTGGGGTACTGAACGCGGCTGCAAGGTCTTCCATCTCGGCGGTGGCGCCAGCGCTCGCGACGACGATCCGCTCCTGCATTTCAAGCGAGGCTTCTCCGATCGCGAACACGACTTTGAAGTCTGGCAGTGGATCCTGATGCCCGAAGCATTTCGCGCCATTTGCCAGGGACAGGAGCATCACAATCGCCGGCGCGGGTTACGATGTGCCGACGCCAACTTCTTCCCAGCCTATCGCAGCCCCACGGTACCTGTTGAGCCGCCGATCGAGACGCCACAGGAGTGCTCATGAATGGAGGCGCGACATGATCCGTCAGTGTGCGGGCCTCCTGACGCGACATGCATGGCGGCGCAAACTCGGGGTCAGCATGCTGGTCGGGCGCGACCTGGTATGGCACTATGTAGCGAGCGAGAGGCACGATGCGGGAGTCGGGCGGTGCGTGCGCTCAACGGACATAACATCAAGGTGTCTTCAGCAGACACATGCGCGTCCAGCACGAAGGGGCTGCCGGGGTATCGATCCACTCCACCGACGAGCGAATCATGAAACGCATCTACCTGTCGCCGCCGCACATTGGGCCTGACGAGTTAGAGCTCGTGAAGGATGCTTTCGCGTCCAACTGGATTGCCCCTCTGGGACCGCATGTGGACGCGTTCGAGCAAGAATTCGCGCGTCTCATCGGAGTCCCTCACGCTGCCGCCCTTTCCTCGGGCACTGCGGCGCTTCATCTCGCCCTCAAGCTTATCGGTGTCGAGCGAAACGACGCTGTCCTTTGCTCGACTCTGACGTTTTGCGCGACTGCAAACCCGATCGTCTACGAGGGAGCCGAGCCGGTCTTCCTCGATGCGGAACAGGAGACGTGGAACATCGATCCTGAACTGCTGCGCGAGGAGTTGCAACATCGCGCTCGCATCGGCAAGCTACCGAAAGCCGTCATCGCCGTCGATCTATACGGCCAGTGCGCCAACTATATCCCGATCCTCGAAGCGTGTGCCCGCTATGAGGTGCCCCTGATCGAGGACGCCGCCGAGGCGCTCGGCGCGACCTATCACGACAAGCCGGCAGGGCAATTCGGCAAGTGTGCCGCCTTCTCGTTCAACGGCAACAAGGTCATCACGACCTCCGGCGGTGGCATGCTCGTCTCTGACGACGCCGACCTCATCCGCCGAGCCCGGTTCCTCGCAACCCAGGCCCGCGACCCGGCGCTGCACTACCAGCATTCCGCCATTGGATACAATTATCGCCTCAGCAACGTC
>DASRSQ010000274.1:0-4965 GCA_035656475.1 Gemmataceae bacterium
GACAGGAGAATGCGCGTGTTCATGTTTTTCGCCCCCGAGTGATTCGAATGATGATGCAATCTTACGACGCACTGGCGCGGGTCAGGCTTACCAGCCTGACAATTCGTTAGCAATTGCAATTGGAGCGACGCTGACCTTGCGAGCATCCGCTACAAGGGCTGCGACGCGTGCGGCGAAAACTTCGTCGGCACCGAATGCCCTCGCTCCGCCTTCGACGCGCATTGCCAGACGGACGGAATACGGCTCGGGTGATCGCGTCACAGCATGAAGTAAAGCGTTTCATCGACCATCAGCACCAGCACCGGCCAGCCCGGAGGCGGCAACGGCGCGTTGAGCAAGTCATCGCGCTCAACGGCCACCGTTCTCTGCACTTCCTTGCCGCTCGGCGCCATGGCAGCAAACCGCACCTCGACCTTGTAGGCCGGACCGGGATAGCACTTCCGCTCGCACGAAATGATTCGGCCCGTCACCAGGTCACCGTCGAAAGCAAGACGGTGCATGCGCTGGCGTTTCTCGCGGCTGCTCGACCAGTTCAGCAAATCGAAGACGCACATCAGAACGATCATGCCGCCCCAGATGCCCGTGGCGATGAAGATCTTGCGATCGACGAAGAGCCCGAGAAAGAACGTGATGATCGTGGGAACGTTCATGAACAGGAGCATGACGAAGCGGTCCCTGGCACGCATGCCGGAATGCTGCTCGTAGATGCGTTTCCGAAAAGCCCCGGAATCAACGAGCTTTTCGAAGCTCGGGTCAAGCAGGAATGGCTTCTCGATCATGGCGAAGATTCCGTCACAGGATGGCGTGCGTATCCCGATTGAGCACGAGAACCCAGACCGGCGTGCCTGGTCGCGGCAACTCAGCGTTCAATAGATCGTCGCGCCGCAACATGCCGGAGCCGTGCACTGTCTCCCCGGCGGGCGTATTTGCGCGGTACTTGATTTCGAGCGCCACGACCGTGTACGCATCATCGTCTTCGCTGAAGTCGGATCCGGGAATCGTCTGACGCACGCGCTTTGCGGATGCGACGACACCTTGCACGAGCGTGCCATGTCGGGCAAGCCGGCGCATGCGTCGTTCGTAGCGCCAGCCCCCGCTATACACCCAGGCAAAGTAGGCGATCAGTCCCCAAACCATGATGCCCGACCCGCAGACACCGAGGGCGACTTCGGGACTGCGCGTGTATACGATGTAGGCGATGGCCGGGACGACGAAGATGACGGAGAAGAAGAGCGCGTAACAACCATAGGCCGGGATGTTTCTCGGCATCGCGATCAGCGACTCGAAGCGGCGGCGAAATGCGTCCGATTCCAGCGTCCCCTGGTAGCCCGGATCGAGCAGGAAGGGCGCAGGAATTGGAGGCGGACCGCTCTGGATGGCGTCGTTCATGATCGTGGATCAGGCTTTCCCGCCTGGAACGCCGACTACAGCAACGCTTCTAACCTTGATTCGGACGAAGGCCATCGGCCTTTGGCAAGAATATCGGATCTTGACGATTTTGTCGGTTGACAACGCCTTTCACCGATTGTTAATCTAGATATACGGCTGGGGTGCCGCACCTGCGGAAACATGTCCCACGATTCGCCATTCGGCCTTTGACACCTACCGTAGTCGGCTCGCATATCGGAGTGAACGTACATGGCTGCACGTCCTTTGGGCGTTTGGGGTATCGACCTTGGGCAATGTGCTCTCAAGGCGATCCGCCTCGAAATGAAAGATGGACAGGTCGTCGCCACCGCGTTCGAGTACATCGAACATCCGAAAATTCTGAGCCAGCCGGACGCCGATCCGGATGAGCTGTCGCGCGAGGCGCTGAACCAGTTCCTGTCGCGCAACAAGATCAAGGGAGACCTGATCGCGATCAGCGTTCCCGGGCAGAGCGGTCTGGCGCGCTTCGTCAAGCTGCCGCCCGTCGACGAGAAGAAGATCGCCGACATCGTCAAGTTCGAGGCGAAGCAGCAGATTCCCTTCCCGCTAGAGGAAGTCGTCTGGGACTTCCAGCGTCTCAACAAGGGGGACATCATCGACGGCCTGGCGCTCGAGACCGAGATCGGCCTGTTCGCCATGAAACGCGACATGGTCAATCGCGCCATTCGCCAGTTCAAGGACGTCGGCGTCGAGGTGCACGTCGTGCAGATGGCGCCGCTCGCTCTGTGCAACTTCGTCGCCTACGACAAGCTCGGCAAGGGGACCGACAACGCTGGCGAGGACGGCGATCATGAATGCGTCGTCGCTCTCGAGATCGGCACCGATAACTCCAACCTCGTCATCACCGATGGCGGACGCATTATTTGGCAACGCCCGATTCCGATCGGCGGCAACCACTTCACCCGTGCCTTGACGAAAGAGATGAAGCTCACCTTCGCCAAGGCCGAGCATCTCAAACGCAATGCCGCCAAGTCGGGCTCGGCCGAGCTGAAGAAAATTCTCTCTGCGCTCAAGCAGGTGCTCAACGATTTCGTCGGTGAGGTGCAGCGGTCGCTAGGTTATTTCACCAATACGCATCGCAACGCCAAGATTCAGTACATGGTAGGCCTCGGCAACGCGTTCCGCCTGCCCGGCCTGCAGAAGTTCCTGCAGGAAAAGCTGCAGCTGGAAGTCCGCAAGCTCGGCAAGCTCGAACGGGCCGGCGGCGAATCGGTCACCGCTGCTCCGACCTTCTCCGAAAACATCATGAGCTTCGGCGTCGCCTACGGCCTGGCTCTGCAGGGGCTGAAGCAGGCCCGCCTGCAGACGAATCTGTTGCCCTACGAGGTCAAGCTCGAACGCGTCATCCGCGGCAAGAAGCCGTGGGCCGTCACGGCGGCCGCGGTCCTCGCCTTCGGCATGTTTCTGATGGCGTATGCTGCCGGCTCCGAGAAAATCTCCACAGAGGATCCGGACATCGGCAAGGCGCAACAAGCGTTCAAAGAGATCAGCGGCCGGGCTTCGAAATTCACCGCGGATGCCAAGTCGCAGCAAGACGAAATGAAAAAGGCGAAGGAGAACCTGAAACGTATTGGCGCGGGCATCGACGAACGCATGAACTGGGAGTTGCTCCATCAGTTCGTCAACATGGTCACGCCGCAATCCAATGGCGGCCATCTCGTCAATCGTTCCGATAACGGCGTCATGGTCAAGAGCGACTACTGGGACCGGGACAACAACGCCAAGAAGGCGTTCGCGGAACTGGAGGACAAGAAATTCGAGAAGCCCGGGGCGAAAAGCCCCGTCGAGGCGCAAAAGCGAGACGAATTTATCAAGAAGCATTTGATCCAGATGAACATCGTCGGCGTGAACACGATGTACACGGACGACCTGAAGCCGTTCTTCCTCAAGATCCACGAAGACGGCCCCTTGCTGCTCGGCATGAGCCAGGACGACAAGAACAAGGTTGAAAAGCTGGCCAAGGGGGGCGATGCCAAGGATATGCCGAAGTCCGGCTGGGTCGTCGAAATACGAGGGTACACCTATCACCGGGACAAGGCGAAGTTCGTCGAAGAGACGCTGGTGCAGAACCTTCGCAATCCGGAAGCGCTGGCGGAAGTCGATCCTCTCTCCAAGAAGAGCGACATCAAATTGACCGACGAGTTGCGAGCACACGTGTCCAAGCATGTGAAGTTCGTGCACAACTACAAGATGAAGACCGAAGAGCGTCCGCAAATCGGCGTATTCGCGGTGATCAATCAGAGTTACTTGCCGGTGCTGATCAAGGGCAATGCCCAGCAGGGCAAGGGGCCGGGCCAGGGGCCGATGGCGATGCCTGGGATGGATCCCAAGATGATGGCCATGGCAAATCCCGGGGCTAACGCCGCCAATGCCGGGCCGAATCGCGACACGTGGACGGCGCTGGGTGAGGGCCCACGCATGCAAGGCGGTATCGGGCAGGGGCCGGGCGTCGAGATGGGAATGCCGGCGGGCAAACATATACCCGCACCGCCGCCGAACGCCGGCATGCCGATGGGGTCCGGTGCTGCCCCGAAGGGGAAGGAGTCGAGCGTACCGCGGACAGAATTCGTCGTGGTGTTCGTGTGGGAAGAACAGATCGTGACGCAGTTGCCAGGCTTGACGGCCAGGCCTGGTGGGGCGGCCCCCGCCGGTCCGGGCCCAGGCGCCGTGCCTCCGCCGCCGCCAGGGCAGGGCCCCATGCCAGGCAATCCGATGCCAATGCCGATGCCGATGCCGCCCCGATAGTCAACCGCGACCTATTTCCACAATCCGAACTCACTCAGGGGCCAACCCATGGCTGTCAAGTTCGATAAAGAAATGATCCTCAAGCACCGCTTCTGGATCATGCTCGGCGTATCGGTGGTCCTGGTGCTTACCGGAATCACAATTCTCGCCCTGTCCGAATCGGACCTGCCGCAGAAACTGGCGGGCGAGCTAAAGCAAAACGTTCCGGTCACGGACAACGACAAGACAATCAAAGTGTGGCAAGACGCCGCCGGCAATCTCCGTGGCCAGGAAGCCAACGTGTGGCGGAACGCCTACGAGGCGCAGGCGCCTGACTTCAAATTCGCCGACGACGTGGAAAGGAAGTTCAACTTCTACGATGGTTACTTTGCCAACGACATCAAGATAGGCAAGTTGACCGACAAAAAAACGTGGCCCGCCGATACCGATTTCCTCATCCATGGCGTTTTCCTGCGCCAGGAAGGCGACTGGGTCGAAATCCAGGCCCGCGGCGTACCGGTGAAAGAGGAAAAAGGCAAGGAGCCCGCGAAGACGCCAAATAACGAGAAGGTCGCGGCAAAGGAAAAGACCCCTGCCAAAGACGCCAAGAGTGTCATCCAGGACAAGACCCCTGCCAAGGGTGTCACCCTGGATAAAACGCCCGCCAAGGGCATCATCCAGGACAAAACGCCCGCCAAGGGTCTGATTCAGGAAAAGACGTCTGCCAAGGATGCGAAAACAGTCACGAAGGAGAAGACCGGCGTCAAAACGGACAACGGAATCAAGAAAGTCGACGGCAAGACCTCCGAGAAG
>DASRSQ010000275.1:0-2846 GCA_035656475.1 Gemmataceae bacterium
GTCCTTTCGCGTATTTAGGCCAGCTTCCATTCACCCGGCGGCTGGCCTATTTCTTTTCGACGGCGAGCATCCTAGCGGCTCGCGTCAATTCACTCAAGGCTGACCACATTTGCGACACGGACGGCCGTTCGCCTTTCGCCAGTTGCCGCAGCTGGTGCAGCGACGCGGCTCGGGCGTGGCCAGAACGTCTTGCCAAGAGCCATGGGCCTTGATGTTGTCGCGTCGCTCCTGGGCTCGAAGGCGTTGCCTTTTTTTCTTGCTCATTGTTGATCCCCATCACTGACGATGCGGTTGGGCCTCCCTCGCCTGTCGATACTGGTCCAGCCAACTGACCTTCTTTTTTGGCCCTGGCTGCTGTTGTCGTTGCTGCACTCCCTGCAACACTACACCGGCAACGGATGCTGCACAGGTCGCACCAACAAGGCAATCCCAGAAGTCGTTATCCTGATTGCCTCGTTCATGCCATTCATCGACCGTCCTGCCCGTTCGCTCGCTGGTTTTCCGATCGCGATACTCGGCAAACAGATGGTCGATAAACAACGAATGGGCCGTGTGGTTCGAGCCCCAGAGCGTCAGCGATCCTGGACCGCCGGACGTCACGGCAAATCGATCCATCACGAACGACTTCCATGCGTTTGTGTTGTACCGCAGCAGTTTGATCCCGCGAACCTCTTTGGGCATCGGCAGCTTCCACTCGAAGCCGCGGCGTTCGCCCGGTTGGATCTTGTTCGCGTTGAACCCTTCCTTGTTGCCGGCCGTGTCACCCTCGCCCTTGCTCGGCAGGATGCGGGCGCCGTAGCCGGCGTTGCGAAGCTGGCGACAGACCTCGTAGATCAACTCCGCCTTGTCGCCCGAGTCGATCAACAGCAGGTCGAGCATCATCGACGTGTTGGACTGGCACGGCCACTGGCGTGTCAGCATATCTTCGGCCAGGTCCTTGACGCCGGCGTGAATATGTTGATCCGTTCGTCCCAGCAAGGCCGTCGCGCTCGATTTGGTGAAGTACCGCCTCTGCTGGTCCGGATACGTCCCGTAGTCGATCACCCATCCGGTGAACTGATCGTCCCACGCGACGATCGTGTAGAACAAGAGGCCGATGCCCTGCACGTCGACGAATGCGGTCAGCTTCGTTGCGCCGTGTGGAATGGTCCCGCAGGGCACGTTGCTCAGGCGTCCCTCGATCTCGGTGCGGGCCAGCTCGACGACGTTGCCCACGCCGATCGCCAACGGATCGCCTTGGTATTCGGACGCGAACACATCCGGGTTCAGGATCTTCAACTCCATCAACTCCTGTAGGGCGCTCACGTACCCCGGCTTCATTCGCTCCGGCCAGGCGACGACGGCACCATACTCGAGTTCTTCGCGATGCTGCTCGTAGTGGGCGTTCGTCTTGCCGGTGTCGTCCTCTTCGGCCAGGGCATCACGCAGCACCTCGGCGTATCTATCCCAGGCGGCCGTGTTGGCTGGCAGCGTGTAGATCGCCTTAAACCGGCGAGCACGAAACTCGGGATGCCTCTTTTTGTCCAAGATGCGGTCTGCCAGGTCGCCCTTGCGGATGACCGTGCAGGGGATGATGCCCGTGATTGTCTGCGTCGGCCCTGCACCGTGAATGATGTCCGACATGAGGATCTGCTCGCGAGTCTCGACCTGGCTTGGGCTCAAGGCGCTCTCATGCGTTTGCGGATCGTCCAGCACGAAAAAGTCTGGCCGAATTTCCTCCCCGTCGCTGCGGAGAATGTTGCGGCCACGGATCTGTCCCTCAATGCCGGCGACGTCGATCACGGCACCACTTGACAGACTGCCGGCGACCGTTGGAAATACAAGCCTTCCGTCATTCCACACGATGAGAGTCGGCACGCCGTCAACGTGTTGACTCGCCACCCGAACCGCCTTTCCCTCCAACCGGCGGATCGGATGGCACACCTCAGGGAAGTCGTCATAGAGCAGCTGGTTGAAACGAAGCTCGCTCTTGATCGCTTCGAGCGATCGGTTGGCCAACGGAGCATCGGCGTTGATCAGGAACACGTATTTCCGCCGGCCATAGAGGATGGCACGCAGAACCAGCCGGCGACATAATGCGGTCTTGCCACTTCCGCGAGGCATCACCAGCGGAACCATGCCGCCCGACTCAATCACCTGCTCGGCCGTGCGGATGAACTCGCGATGATCATCGCTGAACGGGAGCGGAAACACCTTGGGAAAGTATGTCTTGTAGAAGAGCTCGGCGTCGGCCTCACAAGCTGCACGCCGCTCAGGATTACCGCATTGAGGGATCGGGCCAACGTTGTTGTGAGCCTTCGCATTCGCGGCGTTCTTTTGCGTCTGATACGCCAACTTCGCGGCGTATGCAGACGGGTTCCCTGTGGTTTCAGTTGGTGATTCTGCCAACGGTTTTACCTTCGCGTGAGGCTTTGGCGTGGCCTTACGCGAAGGCTTGCGTGCCGCCGGCTTCCTTGCCGGCTTTTTCTTCGCAGGTTTTTTCCGTCTCGTGACCATAGGAAACCAACTCTGTCCAGGATCTCGGCCGTTTGCGAAGCGGGTCGGAGGGTCCGACCTTGCGGAAGGACCCCGTAAATTTGGCGTGACTCACGCAGCAGCGGTCAGCTCCACTGGCAACACCCGCTTGCCATCGCACGTGTCACAGACGCCTTCGCCGTGCCCGAACTCGCTCTTGCCGCTGCCACCGCACATCCAGCAATCGCGTTGATCGTAGCGCCAATCATCGTCGCTCTCGTGCCATTCAATCTGTTCGAGCAGGTGGGCGTTGACGATCGCGATGGGACGAGTGAGGAGCAGTTCCACGTAGGTCAGGTAGGCACTGCATGGCCGCATGGTGTTCGAGCACC